>NZ_JBFTSN010000045.1:0-29668 GCF_056400045.1 Paenibacillus sp. 01L418 | reverse complement strand
CTTCAGGACTGGTCACCTTACGAATATTTACAGTTGATACTTTCTGAAAAACTAAAGCCTCAAAAAATTGCAGTATGATGCGATTGAATAAGAATGAGTGCGCATGTGTCCAAATTTAGGGGGTTAACCCGCTATGTCCGTTAAAATCCAGATTAGACGTAATTATTGGAAATAACGGAACCTATGTCCGTTAGGTGCAAGCCTAAGTGCCCAGCACCGTTTTAAGCTTGTGGTTGTTGAGAATAACCGCATCCATGTCCGTTATTTCGAGTATGCAGCAGTATGCAGCATTCTTAAAAAAATAGCTGTTCCAGCACCGCAATTGCCTTCGTGATAATACACTTATAAGGTGCTGGGTTTGTTTATATGCTGTAACGTAGTGGCTAAATGGACTTCGAAATCATCTGAATATATGCGGCATACATACGTCCGAGCGCTCGCAATAACATCGGTTGTACAAATACGAGCACTAAGCCGATCCCGCCAGCTATCCACGAGCGCTGAGCAGAAGTAATCTCTGCGTAAAAAGGAAAGAAGGTCCAGGTGGACTGAAATAAATCGAAGTTGAAGAAGTCTGCACTCACCTTATAGGCAAATGGGGAAAGCATGACTGCATAGGCGGTAACAGGCAGGACAATCCCTAATGTAAACCCGGTAATACCAATCGGAAGCTGCAATAGGCTGTACAGAATACCTTGGTAGGTTTGACCCTTTCCAAGAAGACGAAACAATGACCGAGAGCCTTCCCAGCGAAGGGATAGTTGATCATCGACCCGATGATGCGATTGGGAATTACCTCGATACCAAGCTAGAGTAGATTGCTGTTCCTTGACCATCATCCAGCGACACGCTGCAAGTGTCGCCCACAACATGGGCAACCCAACCCACAAGATGATCAGCGGCAAGCTTACTGATAAACCTGTAACAGCTATTACAAATGCTATGATTCCTTTCGGAAGCGACATTAGAAGCATGGCCCAAGCTTTTAAGGCACTTTGTTTTTGCATGTTTAAACCCCTCTCATACCAACACTTCCTTCAGTATAGAGGGATCATTCTACTTAAGCATTGATCCAAAGACTGGATAGCGTGCTCGACTTTGGTCTAGTATTCTTATCGTTTTTTTGGAAAATAAACTCAGACCAACCGCTCTGTATCCTGCGTTCTCTCAACCAACACGCGCATTAAGCCTTTTAAAACATGAATTTTTTGGAAGCAAAAAGCAAATACCTGCTCTCTAGTCAGCTCCAGCAAGATGGTGCGGCTAATGGCTGTACAATCGGCGGAACGCGGCTGTCCGTCGATGATGGCCATCTCACCAAAGCATTGCCCGACCTCGAGTGTTGCAAGCTGCTCAGATCCTTTGTGCACTTGCACTTTCCCCTCAATAATTCCGTACATGGTGTCACCATCCTCACCAATGCCACAAATTCTCTCACCGGGCTCATACACGGATTCTTCCACCATTCGAGCAAGCTTTATAAAATCTTCTTGTGAGCAGTGGGCAAAAAGGCTAATCTTCTGCAGGACTAGAATACGCCTAATAATCGTCTCGTTTCGGTCTTCAGCTTCAATTGACGCAAGAGCATGATCCTCGACAACGGCTTCTTCTATAGCAGCATCCAGAACGGCTCTTGAAACCTTCTCATTGGTGTTGCGCAATCGCAGCGACAACTGCTTCATCAGCTCCATAGCAATTTCGGTTCGATCAAAAATCATTTCGTAAAATGCACTCGAAGTCAGCTCGTATAGGACGACATCCTCTTCCGCTATAACGGTTGCAGAGCGAACTCTTTGTGTGATGACGCTTATCTCGCCAAAATAATCGTAAGCGCTGAGCTCATTAATTTTGTGGCCATGGATATAAATGCCTGTATGGCCTTGTTCAATAAGATAGAGAGAGTCACCAGGATCTCCTTCGCGAACAATTTCGACTCCTTTTCTTATCCATACCTTTTGCAGGCGCATCGCGATGTTGAAGAAATCACGACCTGTTAAACCAGCGAACAACGCTACACGTTTGAGCAAATGAATTTGTTTCATAAGTGAATCCTGCTCAAGCTTATCGTCTGATTGTGTTAAATAATCAATATTTAGATTAATCCAGGGATCGTTTTGATCATAAAACCACTGTATTGCTTCTTTAACATGCAATTCAGAGGGAGCTTCTTCTCCGGGAGTGGGAGACGATGAAATGATTTTTGTCATGTCAGTCCGCAATTTCCCTTTAAGCAGCTGGTCAATTACTTCAATGGCATTAGCCTGCTGCCTAGCGTTGCCATCCTGCCAATTGGCATACACAGCGTGAATGGACCTTGAGTCATAAAGAAAGGACAGCAGCTGAAAAATCCTT
Source organism: Paenibacillus sp. 01L418 (assembly GCF_056400045.1). Lineage (NCBI taxonomy): Bacteria > Bacillati > Bacillota > Bacilli > Caryophanales > Paenibacillaceae > Paenibacillus > Paenibacillus sp. 01L418. The sequence continues at coordinate 27,316 of NZ_JBFTSN010000045.1, read as the reverse complement.
TTTACATGACGAACCCGCATCTGTTCAATCGCCTCAGCTAGATCACTCATACGATCTGTATTACCGATAAGTGCAAGTTGCTCCACCCATTTAAAATAATAGGAAATCTCCTGATCGATCAAATGCTCAGCATGTTTTTTGTCAACTTGATTGGTTCCAGCATGAATCCGAGTTGCAGACTCAAGTGTTTTCTCCCTAAGCTCGCTGGAAAAGAGCAGATAATGCCTCAATAAGGCATCAAGTGCAGCTTGTGTTCCAATTTCCTCTAATACGCGTGGCAAATGAAGGTTAAGCTCTTTCGCAGTCATGCGGCTTTCAAGTATAGGAATGATAATGGCCTCATCATAACTTGTTAATGCAGCAGTAGCTTGAAGCCTGACCTTGCTATCATCAAGAAGCGGAATAATGAACTGAACCAGCTCGGGTACTCGCAATGTGGAAGCAGACTCCAATGCCCGTATACGAACGAGATGGGAGGAGTCCTCGAACATCGGAATCAACGGTTTGTAAAAGCTGGCAATGCCAATTTGTCCGAACAGGCCTGCCATGGCAATACGCTCTTCTTCCTGTCCATTTTTGAGCAGCTCCTTTAATACGCCGACGGCTTGGAACATGCCTTCTATGCCATAATATTTAATTAATCCGACGATGGCTGCTGCTCGTATATGAACATCCTCATCATGCAGATAGGCAGTAATGCGATCTAATTGCTCTTCCAGCGCATAGGCAGATAAGGCAAGGATGGCATGGGCGCGAATGGTAACTGATGATGAAGAAAGATGGGCTTCAAGCTTCTTTTCACCAAGGGCAGGCGTGTTTAATTGAAGGTATTTTAACGCTTCGATCTGCAGCTCCTGAACGGGATGCTGCAGTAGAGGCGTGATCTGCTCATTCATATCAAACTCTTGAATGCCGCTAAGAATCGCAAAAGCATATAAAGCCTGCTGCTTGTCGTGCCTATGCAGCGCTGACGCTAAAATTTGAATGCTCGCAGGATCTACGAAATCCGGCTCATCTTGCAGGTCCATGCTTTTCGATTGCAGAGTTGATAAAAGCRTGCTTAAATAGTTTTTCTTAATTTTTATCGCCGCAACTATACAGCAGCCAATCAACGCAAGAATAAAATAACTGAATTGCTCAATCGCGAACCATTGCGAAAGCACAATAAGACTGATTGCCGCGATTCCTTTGGCACCATTTCGTACGATGCCATCGAGGAAACCTTTGGCTCTGCCGCGCCATTCGGGAGCAACGGGAAACATAATGAGCTGACTTACGGAGGAGTATATCGTATCGCCAAGCACCTTATCGCTTGCTTTAACTGCAGTTGCAATAGCAAGCACAGGCATGAAGAGGAGAGCGAAGCTTCCTGTAAACAAGACGATCGGAAAAACAAGAATGGCAGTCATGACACCGTAGCGGGTTATCATTTTGCCGGAAATGAATAATTGAACAACTAGCGCGAGCAATCCCGCAAATCCATAAAAGCTGCCCATAAAGCTGGCGAGCTCTTCATTTTGCAAGGTGCCGCGAAGAATAACTTTGAATTGATAATCAATAAGCGTAAGCGAGATTGTGAGCGTACCGGCCATGATCGCCACATATTTAAGATGAGGTACGCTTTGGAATAAGCCTTGTTTCTCTTCAACGGCTCGCGTTTGTGCTTTAGATAATTTTTTAATAGTAGTTTTAATCGCGAAAAACTCGGCAGGATTTGGCACTCCTCGCAGAAGCTTAAGGACAAATAGCAGGCAAAGCAGCTGTGCAGCAGCATAGATGAAGATTAAATTTTCGGTTCCTAACGGCTGTACCAGCAGCTTTAGACCAAAGCCGCTCAAAATACCGCCAACAAGTCCACCGCTTCCTACAAAACCAATCATGCGTTTCGCTTTGCGCTGATCCATACTGGAGGTCGCAAACTGCCAGAAGCAGACGATCATCAAAAAGTTTAGTACATCATATCCGACGTAGATGACGGGGAAAATCCAGCTAAAGCCAATCCCGACAGCAAGTCGCGAAAGAAGTGCGAGCATAGAAGCAATGATTATAACTCTAACAACGAGTTGATCGGTGCGGAAGCGTTCGCATAGCTTTTGGTATATAAATCCGGTTAAGAGAAGGGTGGCTGCTTGGGGCAAATACATATACGATAAGACGGATGCGTCGTATCTGCTGAGAAATAAAGTATCTGCAGCTGTTCGACTGATAGTAGAAGCAGCGACGATGAAAAACAGATAACCGAATAAATAAAATATTTTGCTATATTCCGTTCGATCGGATTGAAATTGACGTGAGAGCAGAGTGAATGGATTAACGATACTTTTCTTAGACATGATACTTTTTCCTCTCCGTTTCTCTTCCTGCCCGCAATAGCTTAAGAAGAATAGTATATATGAAGAAAATACATATTGGAACAAAATTTGCTAGAGTACTGCGCGATACGTATGGTCTGCTGGATATGTAGAAATGTTATGCCATTGATGCAGCATATACGGCGAAAAGTAAAATAAACGCAAATCGGAGCCAATAGTAGATTCTTTGCTAAAAATAATGTCATGATTTACGCTGTCAGACATTGCAAATGATAATCGTTATCATTTATAATGATAATGAATGTTTATATGTAATGCTTTCACAGGGAGAAGGGAGTGATCCGACACGATGAAAATGAGTGATCACCTAATGTTATGGAATCATGCTTCGATCAAAGTGATGGATATACGGCATACGGTCATGGAACCAGGCGAGGAGCTGCGATCGTATCGCTTGCCCACCAGCGCTTTTTTTTATGCGATTCGCGGCTGTGCGCAGATGTGGTCGGATGGAACGATGCACATGGTGAATCGATTTCATGTTTTGCATGGCGGCAAAGGGATGTGCCTGGATATTACCGCTCATGATGCTTTTGAATATTATATGATTTTTTATAAAGCTATTCTCGCTTTGCCTTCTCGCCAACCTTTAATGAAGCTAATGGAGACAGATAACCCATTCCAACTGCAATATAGCTTTGTACCTCAGTATCCGATCCCTTTATATCATAGTGTTGAGCTAATGAGCAAGGAATGGCGTGAGCCAGAACTGTTGGAGAAATTACATATAAAAATGCTATTCTATCAATTTGCCTATGAGCTTTTAAGTCAAATGAGCAGTCAAAACGTGAAGACCCAAAAGGTGGACCTCGTGTCACAAGTGGTTCGTTATATTCATGAGCACTCTTCAGACCGAGTAACATTGGATGAGCTTGCAGAGCTGCTGGATTGCAGCGTCAGTTACTTATCAAGGAAATTCAAGCATGCGACAGGTAAAAGTCCCATTGAGTATTTGATTGCAGTTCGAATCGACAGAGCGAAGGAACTATTGCAAAATACAGATGCAACGCTGCAAGAAATAGCCGAGAGCGTAGGTTTCTCAGATGACAGTTATTTCAATCGCATGTTCAAAAAACATGTAGGCATGTCGCTTGGTCAATTTAAAGCAAAGGTTCAAAATAATCCTGTGGATCGTTCAAGATATACAATTGTCCCACGCAGAATCAGGCGTTATAGTGGTAATGGTTATGAAAATCATTATCAATACAAGAAAGTGGGAATATTCAAAATGTATAGAGGATCAAGAACACCAATGGCTGCATCATTATTGCTTTGCTTTGTTTTATTTCTCAGCGCCTGCTCTGCGGGTACGTCAAATACGAGTTCAACAAACGGAGGGTCGTCTGCACCAACTACTAATGTGTCTGAAGCAGCTGCAACCGACTCCACACCAGCAAATGTTACCCGCGTAGTAAAACATGCGATGGGGGAAGCAACGATAACTGGCGCGCCTGAGCGTGTTGTTATACTTACGAACGAAGGAACGGAAGCGCTTCTTGCCGTTGGCATTAAACCGATCGGCGCGGTGCAATCTTGGATTGGCGACCCTTGGTACGATCATATCAAAGATGAGATGCAGGACGTTACCGTTGTAGGCGATGAACTTCAGCCGAATATTGAAATGATCGCGAGCCTGAAGCCAGATCTAATAATCGGGAACAAGGTGAGACAGGAAAAAATATATGATCAGCTAAGCCAAATCGCGCCGACCGTATTCGCAGAGGACTTGGTTGGAGATTGGAAAATCAACTTTAAGCTTTATATGGAAGCCGTGGATAAGACGGAAGAGGGCGAAAAAGCGATGGCTGATTTCGACAAGCGTGTTGCTGAAGTGAAAGCGAAGCTAGGCAGCAAAGCGGATACGAAAATTTCGGTTGCTCGCTTCTCCGCTTCTCAGGTACGAATCTATCAGAAGCAAACCTTCTCGGGCGTACTCTTAAATGATTTAGGATTTGCACGGCCTGAGTCACAGGATAAGGATTCATTTATTGAAGTGATGTCCAAAGAAACGATTCCAAGCATGGATGGGGATGTATTATTCTACTTCGTCACGGAGGCAGCAGGGAAGACAGATGCATCCAAGGTGGTAGAGGAGTGGATGAACGATCCGTTATTCAAAAAACTAAATGTCGTGCAAAACAACAAGGTAATAAAAGTAGATGAAGCGATTTGGAATTCTGCTGGAGGCTACAAGGCTGCAAATTTATTGCTCGATGAGATTGTTGCCTATTTTGATGTAAAGTAGCTTAGCATTGTTAGTCAGCAAGCTGACGTCGTAACTATCAGACGTCAGCTTATTTTTGATGAAAGGGTGAAGTTAACATGGCATTAAGGCTCCATAGCCGCAAAAGAAAGCTAGTGAGCCTGGGGGCAGGCGCCGTGTTGCTGCTCATCGGTATGCTCGTTAGTATCCTATATGGCATCCATCTATTCGAATTAAAAGATTTATGGCGTGCCTATACGCAATTTGATGGTTCGGATGCACATTTAATTATTAGAAATACGCGAGTTCCTCGAGCATTAATTGCGGCAGCAGTAGGGGCGAGTCTTGCTATTGCGGGTGCAATCATGCAAGTGTTAACCAAAAATCCGTTAGCTTCTCCATCTATATTTGGCATCAATTCAGGCGCTGTTCTATTTATTGTTGTCAGCTTGGCTATGCTGGGCTCGTCACTAACCATGAATGGAATGGTTTGGATTGCTTTAGCAGGCGCAGCCACTACTTCTTTGCTTGTTTTTACACTGGGAATGCAGGGTAGAAGCGGATTTGAGCCAATTAAGCTTACGTTGGCCGGGGCTTCTGTAGCTGCATTTGCTTCCTCTCTATCCTCAGGCATTATGCTGATAAATAAAGAATCTCTTGATTCTGCATTGTTTTGGATGGTCGGTTCTGTATCTGGGAGACAATTATCTCATCTAACTATCGTATTTCCTTATATGCTTCTAGGATGGGTCTTAGCGCTGCTATTGGCAGGCTCTTTAAACGTCATGGCTTTGGGTGATGATAGTGCCAAAGGCCTTGGCCAGCGAATGATGCTTATACGGGTTGTATCTGTCCTTGCTGTTGTACTACTAGCAGGAAGCTCAGTTGCGATGGCGGGACCAATTGCGTTCATTGGATTAATTGTGCCTCATCTTTGCAGATATATATTTGGAAATGATTATCGCTGGCTATTGCCCTATTGTGGGCTGGTAGGAGCAATCCTCCTCGTATTCGCTGATATTGCTTCACGGTTTATCCTTATGCCCAAGGAGGTGCCTGTAGGTGTCGCTACTGCGCTTATTGGTGTTCCTTTCTTGATTTATGTGGCGAGAAGGAGTAAACATGCATAAAGGAATAGGGAAATCTATCTTAATACTCGCAATATTAAGCATCGTACTGATTGCTTTGTCTATTCTTTGTTTATCCATAGGCGGCGTAAGCATTCCTGTTAAGGAAATCATCCTTTCACTGCTGGGTAAAAATAAAGAGGGCAGCGACTTAATTATTATGCAGTTCCGTATGCCGCGAATTGTGGCAGCCGTTTTAGTCGGCGCTGCCTTAGCGGTTGCAGGTGCTGTGCTTCAAGGCGTGATACGGAATCCGCTTGCATCACCAGATTTGCTGGGTGTTACCGGAGGGGCGTCAGTTGCGGTTGTAGCTTTTATGACGCTATACACAGGATACAGTGTTCACTGGATTCCTTTCATAGCTGTCGCGGGGGCCTTCGTTATTGCTGCTCTAAACTATGCGCTAGCTTGGAAAAATGGGGTTTCACCGTTCAGGCTCGTACTTATTGGTATTGGCATATCGACTGCAATGGGGGCACTTACGATATTTCTGCTTATTAGCGGACCGGCCTATTTGGCTGCGCAAGTGCTAAACTGGATGACCGGAAGCATCTACGGGACGAGTTGGAAGTATATTGAGGTGTTGTGGCCTTGGGTCGCCATCTTCATTCCATTATCCATTCTCTATGCAAAAGAGCTGAACGTACAATCCTTAGGTGAAGCAACGGCCATCGGATTAGGCAGCCAACTTCAATTAAGCCGCATGATCCTGCTGTTCTATAGCGTAGCGCTTGCAGGGGCAGCGGTCGGAATTGCTGGAACTATTTCCTTTTTAGGATTATTGGCGCCACATATGGCTAGAAAGCTTATCGGCCATTCTTATAAGCTAGTAATTCCAGTATCCGCTATTCTGGGTGCGATGATATTGCTATTGGCTGATCTGGCGGGGCGAACGCTTTTCCAACCGCTTGATATACCAGCCGGCGTCTTTACCGCAGGTATAGGCGCTCCGTTCTTTATGTACCTTTTGTTTAAACGGAAAGCTTTTAAATGATGTTGTTCGCTCAAAAAGAAGAACGGCGACCGATTATGGTCGCCGTTTTTTCTTGTATAATTATTTTAGGAAGCTTTAGAGCCAAGCAGGCTAAGAAAGTCAATATGACAAGGAGGCAAGCTATGCCCATTTATAATAAATTAGTCCGCGATCGGATTCCAGAAATCATAAAGCAGCAAGGCAAAACGTTCACTACGAGAATACTTGAGAACGAAGAGTATCTGAAAGAGCTGCGTACGAAGCTGGTAGAAGAGACGAATGAATACCTTGAAGCAGATTCTAAAACGGAATCAATAGAGGAGCTAGCGGATATTATGGAGCTGCTTCATGCGCTTGCTGAATTCCACGACGTAACGATTGGGAAGCTGGAGCAAATTCGTGCGGAGAAAGCAGAAAAGCGCGGAAGCTTTAAGGAACGGATATATCTTATGGAGGTGGAGGAGAGCTAGCTAAAAAGAAAATCCCCCGTATTCTGAACAATTCAGGGGGATTTTCCGTGCTAATAGTAGCAACGATTAAACATGCTGCTATCCTAATAGCCTTATTTTCTGCTGCTTAAATTCATCTTCCGTTATAAGATTATCTCGCAACAAGGAGGAAAGTTTTAATAATTCATCTGCAACTGAAATTTGATTAGCGCTAGTCGGCTTTTCATTTTCATCCACTTGCTTAATTAAAAAACTTAACATAGTATGCCAATGCGTAATTTCATTATCAACGGATCTGAACATAATATTGTCTTTAGTAATGCCCTTTGGGAAATTCTCAAACGTAATGCGATGGAATGGTTTTGACATATTATTAACAACGATAAGAAGTTGAACTTTCTTGATTAGATCAAGAGTGGTTCTTGAAGCGCTTAGGCCACCAATAATAGCTCCAGTATCTCCAGCAATAGATCTGCCAAGCAAAGCTCTGCCAATGATGTCCGTTCGTGAGGAAGAGGTTACTGTAACACTGTCATGAAGAATGGTTGATTGTAAAATATCTTTATAGAGAAAAATCTCGCATTTGTAATTGTATTCATTCTTGCTTAATAAAGGCTCCGTATTAGTCTCCTGATTATAAATGATACATATTTTTTTATTTGTTTCATCTAATGCAATGTAGCTTTCTTTATCATCCGACATAAATTCTTGTGAAAGCTTAAAATCTTTTATGCCTGGCACCATATTTTTAATTTGTTTTTCAAGATTTATCGATAATTGATAATAATTTTTACTTTTCCGATTAGCGGCAGTAAGTGTGAATAATATAAAACCTGAAAATCCAATTAGCATGATGGTTTCATGACGCGCAAACAAACCAATAATACCGACAAGCAAAAACACTGCCAAAAAAAATACAGATGGATTTCTATACATCGTTTCTCCCCTATCAAAAACGAACGCAAATGGTTGGATTTGATCATTCGTTTACTTATTAGGAATATCGTACCATGAAAATCTTCCATTTGTCATAACAATCTTCTCCCCATTTTCTCCTGCCAAACGCTCAAAGATGGTTTATACTAAAAACAACAGAAAAAAACGAATTCGAGGTGAAAGAGAATGGCTTATATGGTCCCAGAGGTTATCCGGACGAGTGCGACTGCTGGGGAGCGGTTATTGTTTCGTACGCTGAAGGATTATCTGCCGAGCGATTATGCGGTTTATTTTGAACCGGAAATTGGGGGGAATCGCCCTGGCTTCGTAATCATAGGCCCAGATCTGGGATTGGTCGTTCTTGAAGTGAAGGACTATACGAGGTCTGCTCTATTCGAGGTTGATCGTGACGAGTGGCGTTTGCATGCATCTGGAGGACAGATCGAAGCTGTGATGAACCCTTATCAAGAAGCAAGGGAGAGCTTGCGGCATGTAGCGGGCGAGCTAAGAAATGATGACAACCTCATTGAACAGAAAGGCAAATTTCAAGGACAGCTCAAATTTCCGAACGGCTTCGGAACGGCTTTTACACGGCTGAAGCAGAAGGATTTTATAGAAAATGGTTTGTACGATGTCATTGCAGAGCAATTTGTGCTTTGCCGCGACGAGATCGACCCTGAGGATGCTGGATTTACAGCCGATTCCCTCATTGAGAAGATCCATGGCATGTTTGCGGCACGCAAGCGCAGCAGTTACATTTTATCGCAAGAGGAGATCAGGCAGATTCGTAATCACCTCATACCTGAGGCGCGGATCAGCGCGGAATTTCTCCAGCCTACAAATCAGAAGCAACAGGAGCAGTTCGTGCTGTCGCATCACAATATTAAGGGTATGGATCTGCATCAGGAAAATATGGCAGAGCAGCTTGGGGATCGCCATCGGCTTATCCGCGGCGTAGCGGGGAGCGGAAAGACGCTTGTCCTCGCAAGCCGAGCCAAACATTTGGCCAATCATCATCCAGACTGGAAGATTCTTGTCCTCTGCAGCAGTATCGCCTTGTCCCGAAGTCTTCGGCAAATGATTGACCGGAAGATGGAGGAGCCGGAGGATTTACTTGATTGGATTAGACTAGCGGAGCAAAAGGAAGGCAAGCCTCGCGACCAAAACGTCGAGGTCTATAATTTTCATGAGTGGCTGCGAGCAGTGCTGAACGTGAGAGATACGGATGTTGCTAAGCTTATTGGCAAGCTGGAGAAGAAGGAAGCTATTTTACCTACCTATGAAGCAATCCTTATTGATGAGGGTCAGGATTTTCAGCCAGAATGGCTTAAGCTTCTAAGTTATTTGCTTAATCCAGCGACACAAAATTTGCTGCTGGTCGAGGACCGGGCACAATCGTTCTTTAAACGGAAATCGAGCTTGCTGCAGGACACGGGGCTTGATTTTCGCGGACGTTCGCGCATTCTCTCCGTTAATTATCGCAACACGGCTCAAATCGCGCAGTTTGCTTGGGATTTCTATCAACGGCATTCTCTGTTTCAGAACAAGGTTCAGTACGGGGTGTCGAAAGGGGTAGAGATCATACCTCCTCAGAGTACACGGAGAAGCGGGCCTGAGCCAATATTGGAGCGTCGCGGGAGCTTTCAGGAAGAGATGAAGGCTGTCATTGAACAAATGCGATCCTTGCATGACCATCATAAGATTGCTTATTCAGAGATGGTCATCTTATACCGAGTAAAGGACAATTACTACTCCTCCTTCACGGATATGATCAAGAGGGCGCTTAAGGGGCAAGGCTTTCCCGTTTATTGGATCTCAGAAAATGCCGATTTGAACCAGGAATCAGACATAGTCGGCGATGCGATTAATGTATCGGACATTGACAGTGTGAAGGGGCTCGATTTCCGAGCGGTCTTCATCGTAAATGCCGAGAACATGCCTTTCTCATTGGAAGAAGTGGAGGAGCGGGAAGTATCGCTGTTTTATATTGCGATGACACGCGCATTGGATTGGCTGCACATCTCTTACAGCGGGGATTCCAAGTTTACGCTTTATTTGGACGAGGTGCAGCAGCAGCGGCTGAAGCAGGAGCATGCCATAAAGAAGATGGGATGAAACGAAAGGCTGATTCCAGTTGAAAAAAGGTTGTCCGAGAATGTATCGGGCAGCCTATTTTGCTGTCGTGAGCTTGAAGAGGGTTGGCTTTAGGCTTCACAAGGAATTTGAGGAAATTTGTCGAATGATAGACGAATCGAAAAAAAGGGAGGCATCGTCATGGACACAAGACAATGGATGTCAATATTGCTATGCTTTGCGACCGCTGTAATGCTGTTCGTGGCGTTCCTCTCCTACCGGAAACGTCATTTGCAGATGGCGAGGACCATGATTTACATGATGACAGCGGCGTCCTTTTACGCTTTAGGCTACACCTTTGAAATTTTTAGCGACAGCTTAAGCGGTGTGAAGTTTTCTCTTCAGGTCGAGTACATCGGCATCCCCTTTGTCTCTGCATTTTGGCTGCTGCTCGTTATCCAGTTTACAGGACTTGCGCCACGCTACCGGAAGCGGCTTGCGGTCTTGCTGTTTCTCGTCCCGACTGCGACTTTCCTCCTTCATCTCACTAACGATTGGCATCATCTTATTTACAAAGAATACGTCTTGAACACGATTAAGACGGTTCCCTTGTACAATACGGTGAAGGGCCCATGGTATTCCGTACACGCAATTTACAATTATACGATTCTGCTACTCGGCATTTTGTTGTTTATTCCCATGTATTTGCGGGCATTGCCTATTGTGCGGACACAGATTGTCGTCCTTATTTTGGGCGCGGCCGCTCCTATGCTGTTTAATATCGCCTACATGTTCAGCAAAGTCATCGATTTCACGCCGCTTGGTTTCGCTGTATCGGGCGTTGTTTATGCTTGGGGCATTTTCCGGTTTAGGCTGCTTCGTTTAACACCGCTTGCATATGCCAAAATGTTCGATACGATCCGCGACGGTGTTGTCCTGCTCGATTATGAGGATCAAATTGTGAACCACAATCGCGCAGCAGAAGAGGTATTTCCTGAGCTTGGCTCGGCAAAAAGTTTTCCTGCTTTCATCAAGGACTTGCTGCCAGACTGCCCTGAGCTGCTCGAGCGAATTGCCGCAACGGAATTCCGAGATGATCGGTTTTCGCTTCAGCGCTTGCAAGGCGATCGGCAAAGGTATTATATTTGCAGCTTGTCTTATATTTATGATACAGGTGTGACGCCTATCGGGAAAATGTTGATGCTCAGCGATATTACGGAGCTGAAGGAGAACGAGGAGAGACTGCGTGAGAAGTCTGAACGGCTGTCTCGGCTGAATGCCTTCAAGGACAAGCTGTTTACCGTAATGGCTCACGATATCCGTGATCCGATCGCGCTTCTTGTTAGCTTGACTGAGCTGCTGGGCGATGAGCCGAGCGACACCGACATCGCGAATGCTGAAGTATTTCAAGAGATTAGGAGGCAAGTTCGCGGTACCTATCATCTCGTCGATAATCTGCTCGATTGGTATCGCAGTCAAAATGGGGAAGTAGCGTTTCGTCCGCTCACGTGGAATTTGCAGCAGGTCGTTCGCCAAGCGATTTCACTAGCCGGCACAAGAGCCGGCATGAAGAGCATTAGTATCTCAGAGCATATCGACGAGAGGCTGACAGTGAAAGCGGATAAAGAAATGCTCGATCTCATTTTCCGAAATTTGCTTTCAAATGCGATTAAGTACACGGACATCGGCGGGAAAATTGAGATAAACGCATCTATCGAACGGGATCAGGTGACGGTGACTGTACGTGATAATGGGAGTGGGATTGACGAAGAGACAGCGCAGCTGCTGCATCATGATGAGCTGTTTTTCAAGGAGCCTGGATTTGCTAGTCGAGAAGATGGTGGAGAGATGAGGTTTGGTCTCGTATTAACCCGAGAATTTCTTCGCATGCATGGCGGCAGTCTTAGATTCGATAGCTTGCCTGGCGTAGGTACAACATTCTTTTTTACGTTGTCCGGCTCATCGAGTCGCGGCGGAACGATTGAAAGGGAAGGAACGGCGGTGATAGCTGATGAAAGTCATATTGATTGACGATGAGCCCGTCATGCATTTGATCATGCGGAAGATGCTCGTGAAATATGCTGAGCTTCAGGTGATGGGAACGTTTGTAAATACGGATGCTGCGGCTGCATTTCTGAGTGAAAATCCCGACGTCGAGCTGGCGTTTGTGGATATCTCCATGCCCGGTGATAGTGGACTTACATTCGCCGCAAGGCTGGACGAAGCAGGCTGTAAGACACAAATCGTGTTTGTCACCTCGCATAAGGATTATGCGCTAGAAGCTTTTGAGTTGTCCGTGCTTGATTATTTGGTGAAGCCGGTGACTCAGGAGCGGCTGGAGCGGACGATTAACCGGGCACTGGAGAGCAGAAAAATCGTTCAACCGCTTCAGCAAGCAGATACTGCGATTCGGGGTATGAGCCGTGTCAGCGTTGCCACGCTGGGCGACTTTTTTGTGCGTAATGAATCAGGACGCGTAAAGTGGATTTCCAGCAAGAGTGCTGAACTCTTCGCCTATTTACTGCTGAATCGGGGTAGACGAATTTCGCGCTCCCGCCTGGTTGCAGATATATTCGCGGGTATGGCGAGCGTGAATGCCGAAAAATATTTAAATACAACCGTGTACCAGCTGCGTAAATCATTGGAGCCAATAGGGCTCCGGGAAGCTATTCGTTCTGAGAATGACGGTTATGCGCTGGAACTGGACGATGCAGTTATTGACTACGTTGAATTTGAGCGTCAAACGGAAAATCTGGGAAGTATCGACGCGGGCAACGTGGAAGAAGCACTTATCGTTGAAAGGCTCTATACGGGTGATTTGTTCGGCAGCAAAGCTTACGTATGGGCAATTCATGAGACAGATCGGCTGTCAGAGCGGTATGCTTCTTTTGTCAAAAATGCAGCAGAGACGCTGCTCACCCTGTCGAACACGGCTGCGGCGTCGAAGCTTCTTCTGAAGCTGCATGGCCGTAATCCGCTTGAAGAATCGGTGGTCGAGCTGCTGATGAAGAAGCATGGACTGGACGGGGATAAGAAAGGGTTAACCGCACAATACACCGACTATGTGAGACTTCTAAAGCGGGAACTGGGCATTCGTCCATCCCAAGAGCTGCTTATGCTGTATGATTCTCTTGTCAGCGGACTTTCCGAAGTAGGAAAATAAATATTTTGAACAGGTTGCAAAAACCGCGAAGCCTTGATGCTGCGCGGTTTTTGTCGTTTTACGCGAAAATCTTTTATTATTCTTTCATCGCAGCCTATTAGACTTAAGCTTAAGTGCTGTTAACGTTGCCGAACTTGGGCTCTATCAAATACAGAGTAAGCTCTTAAGCCAATTGGCGAAGATGGAAGGGGAAATCATTGTGAGGAAACAAAAAGTTAGAATGTTAAGGAGCCTGCTGCTCAAGTGGATGATGATTACTAGCGTAGTTGTCGGTCTTGTAGCTCCCGGCATAGGCAATGCGAGCGGGCAAGCCTTCGCAGCATCTGCAATTCCGGCTAAAGTGCCCGCCGCATTCTCAGATTTAGCGGGCCACTGGGCGGAGAAGACCGTCAGGGAGTGGGCAGGCCAAGGTTTAATTGAGGGTTTTCAGGACGGAACCTTCAGGCCAAATCAAGCTCTAAGCCGGATTGAATACGTAACGCTGGTCAACCGGCTATTCGCGTTCAAAGGAGCGGGGACTAAGCAGTTCACGGACGTCGCTCCGACCGCTTGGTATGCATTGCAAGTGCAAGCAGCCGCGGAAGCAGGGTATATAGAAGGTTATGGCAATGGAACATTTCGGCCAGAGCAGAAGCTAAGCCGGGTAGAAGCAGCTGTTGTGCTTTCGCGCCTTGTGCCGGTAATAGGAAAAGTCGGGGCTAGCCTGCTCAGCGAGTTTAAGGATGAGGCTAGCATTCCGAGATACGGACGCGATGCATTGGAAGCCATTGTTGAAGCGGGCTACATAAGCGGGCTTGCGGACGGCACGCTTCGGCCGGTTCAGCCGATGACACGGGCGGAAGCCGTCATGATGCTCGATAGAGTGCTGAAGCAATCAACTAGATCAGCAGATGGAATAACCGTTAACGCAAAGGTTCTTGAAACAGGCGGCACATGGGGCAAGGCGCAAGGGAACTTTGAAGTCGCTGGCGACTTAACCATTGAGGCTCCAGGCACAACTCTTCGCAATGTGACGATTAAGGGAAATCTCACTATTGGGAAAGAAGTCGGCGAAGGAGATGTGTTTCTTAAAGGTGTGAAAGTGCTTGGCAGCACGTTTGTAAACGGCGGCGGACAGCACAGCGTACATATTGATGATTCAGAGCTAGCAGCTGTCGTCGTCGACAAAGCAGATGGAAGAGTTAGGGTTGTCATCGGTGGAACAACGATTATAAGACAGCTGGATGTGCAATCGGAGGCGAATATTGAATCTCCGATATCTGAAGGCAGCGGGATAGAGGGAATTACGATCTCCTCTTCCGGCGAAGTTATTTTGTCCGGCAAGTTTAAACAAGTCGAGGTTAAGAGCGATGTGCAGTTAACCATTGCTTCGGGATCTGTAGAAAAATTAACCGTTAGTGAGCAGGTTAAGACAGCAACCATTTCACTTGCGGAAGGCGCCAGCGTTAGCAGCATGGAACTGCATGGACCAGCGAATGTGAAAGGCAAAGGAACGATTGAGAAAGCAATTGTCGATGCTCTGGGAGTTGTTTTTGAGAAGGAGCCTGCTCAAAAAGAAGTAACCGAGAAAGGTGGTTTAATTGGAGGTGGAGCATCCGGGGGAACTGGTTCGCCGGGCGGGCCAACGGGTCCAACTAATACACCTAAACCAACCGATACACCCAAACCAACAGAAACGCCAAGACCAACGGATCCGGTTGATGTAACAGTAACCGCGACTGCGGGTCAAGCAGGAGTGACGGGATTCAGACTCGCGTTCAGCTCGCCAGTACCGGGGCTCGCCGCAACACATCTGACACTGAAAAACGCTGCGAACGGAAACATTACCATTGCATCAGTGGCTACGCTTAACGGAGGCAGCTCTTACTTTATTACAGCCGCTCTCACGGAGGGCGAGTCTTATAAGCTGACGATAGCTAAGGCTGGGTTTCAGTTTGGATCTGAGATTTTATTTCAAGTTCCGAAAACTGATCAGCCTGCCATTTCGGTTGCAGCGTCCGTATATGGAATCAGCAAAGCGGGATTCTCATTGCTGCTGAGTCCGTCGGTTGTTGGATTGACGCAAGCTGAGTTTATACTCAAACACGGCAGCGAAAGCATCGCAGTAGGTTCCGTAACGGAGGGTATGGGCGGCAGCGCTTATGATTTATCAGCGTCACTTGCCGAGGGTGAAACGTATTCGCTTACGGTTGCCAAGGAAGGGTACCATTTCGGCAGCGCGGTATCGATATTCGTGCCGATTACTGATCCAGAGGTTGTATCAGTGGTCGCTTCAATATCCGACGTAAGTACAGCTGGCTTTACAATGAAGCTGGATACTCCTGTCGCGGGGCTGACAGAGGATCATTTGTCATTAGCCTTAAATGATCTAGGCACTGAGATTGGAGTGTCGGAGGTTACTACTGATGATGACGGTAGAACTTATGCTGTCAAAGCGGAAATGGCCGAAGGCGAGACATACTCACTAATGATTAAGAAAGCTGGATACAGCTTTGGCGCGGCGCTTATCGTTGCGGTTACCCCGCCCAGCAGTATTTCTGTCCATGCGGCCGTTAGCCACATCTCGACATCCGGCTTCATGCTGGAGCTCGATCGTACYGTCCCAGCTATCGATGCTCTAAGCTTTATTTTAAAGAATGCTGCTGGAGCGGACATAGGCATTAATATGCTAAGCGCGGTATCTATCGGCAAAGAGTATGAAGTGTATTCCTCCCTAACGAAAGGCGAGACGTATACCTTATTGCTAAATAAAGAAGGTTATGCTTTTGGCAGCGAAATTGTCTTAAAGGTAGAACCTTCCCCAATTCTATCAAGTGTAGAGTGGGTCAATCGTCAAGGCTTTCAGTTGAAATTCCCAAACGACACGGTCGATTTGGCTAATGCCTTGATCACAATAGAGGATGGAAATGGGAAATCGCTTGCTGTCTCTTCTGTCCAAACGAACGCGGATGGGCATTCGGCTATCCTATCGACCGATTTAATGGCTGCTGGGAGCTATCGGTATAGAATTGATGTGGATGATGACCGCTATACGGTCGGTACGCTTATCGTTCCAGAGAAGATAGCCGTATCGAAACAAACGGCGTTTGATCCGTCCAATGCAGGGATTATCGTTCACTTCAGCATACCAGTCCCAGGGTTAACAGCAGCTGCGTTTTCCCTAGCGAATACAAACGGTGATCAAATTGCAATAGACAGTATATCCACCCTAAATAATGGTAGCAGTTATTTCGTTAATTCGGTGACCATGCAGTATCAACCCTTAACACTAAAAATAAGCAGTGAGGGTTATGACTTCGGGAATAGTGTAAACGTTGTTCGGACAACCATCAACCCTTGGTATATAGGCGCTGGTCCAAATAATGTCATGGTTGGGCTTAACCCGAATATAGCGGGTTTGACCGCCAATGATTTCAAGGTCATGGATGCGCTGGGGAATGCGGTAGCCATAACGAATGTCGTGTGGGACCCTCAGCAAAGATTTTATGTTGTCTCTTATAACGGTTTGAGAGGAAAACCATATTTTATTAGCGTTGTACGTGAGGGCTTCGACTTTGGTTTACCGAAATCGGTTACGCTCGCGGAGAAGAACACAATAACTGACATTTCCTATACTGGATTCACCTTTGTTCTTAATCCTCCTGCTTCTATTGATACGGTCAACGGCTTTGTTCTCAGGCGGGCCGACGGAAGCAGCATAAAACTCCGCTCTGCAGTGACAAGCGACGGCGGTTGGAGTTATCGGATTGCTGCTGATCTGACTCCTGGTGATTACGTACTGAAGGTCAGTGCGACAATGGATCAGACGATTTATAACATTCATGTTCCGGTCGTTACTACCATTTCGGCGGATCAGATTGTCGATTCGGGACTTCGGGTTAAGCTTAGCTATGCCTTTGCGGGGTTATTGCCCGGTCAGTTTCTTCTGACTCGCAAGAGTACAGGAGAGCGGGTAACGGTACAAGACGCTGTGACAATGGATGGCGGTCTTACCTACAGGTTGAAGGCTGACTTGCTTGGCGGCAGCTATAACCTGAGTCTTCCTGGTCATCTTCCATCGCAGGGGATCGACTTTGAAGCCGGAGAAACAATCAACGCGGGGAAAGCGACCATTAGCAAAATAGCCATGAATGGCTTTGATCTGACATTTGAACAAGCAGTTCCTGGATTATTGCCGGCTCATATTCAATTAATAGATAATCAGGGCCATGGGGTTAGTGGACTGGCGTTGACCACCACCAACGGAGGATTATCCTATCGTGTCAGTGCAAATTTGATCAGTGGTCGTGACTATACGATCGCCTTCCGCAAGGATTACGTGAAGTTTGACGGGCCGGCGACGTTTTACGTCAATCAATTGGTCACCGGGGTTATTACTGACGTCTCCAAAGACGGGGCAGTAGCGGTTACTTTCTCTACTCCTCTAAGGCAAATAGAGTACGGACAGGGTCTTGCGGTAAAAGATGAACAGGGCAAACGCTATCACCCAAAAACGCTAGTCATGTCTGCCGATGGAATGAACTTTGAGATGTCTTTTGGCGGTACGTTTGCTTTGACACGCGGACAAACATACGCCTTTGATATTGAGGTGGATGGTTATTCGTTCAGCCACCTAACCTTTACCTTGCCTTCCGAAGCAACCGTTGCCGGATTTTCTGCTTCGGGTGTTACCGTACATTTTGACATTCCAGTTATCGGACTTGGGAAGAAAAATTTCGTCATTCGGGGAGCTCAAGGGGAAACGATAAACATAGCTTCGGCGAACACAATGGATTTCGGAAGCAGCTATGTATTGGAAGCAGCGCTGATTCCTAGTAAATCGTATACCGTTCTGGTAAAGCCGGATTTGACTTATCAACGTTACGAGCCAGTATCCTTTGTGTTTACCAAGCTCATTACCGCTTCTGTATCCGAGATGAAGAAGGATAGCTTCAAACTAAGCTTTAGCGAAAAAGTTGCTGATTTGAAGCCAGCCGACATTATTTTGCGAAAACCAGACTGTCAGCAAATTCCGTACACGGAATACTCTTTATCAACAAAAGATCAGGGTTTAACTTATCTGGTGGCGATCAGAGCTGCGACTGGTGCAAAATATTCACTTGAGCTGAACCGAAGTGAATTTACGCTAGCGTCGCCGATCACGGTGGATATTCCCGTAATAGGCTCACTTCAATTGAGAGGTACGACGGCAACGAAGATTTATGTTGATGTCTACCCGCTTATTTCAGATTTGACTGGGGACAACTTTAAGCTGACAGACAGCAAAGGCCGGCCAATCGGATTTACGCTTCATTACGAAGGAGACGCATCCTATTCTCTCATTGGCGATTTTAATGTATCCGAGACATATAGCTTGGTCATCACTTATCCGGGATATGACTTTGGAAATCCGCTGACCGTTGGKCTGAAGGTTCGTGCCGATGCGATACTGTTACGCCAGTCGCAGCAGGGATTCACCATCTATTTCTTCCCGTCGATTCCGAATCTTCAAGCCGCAGACGTGAAGGTTAAAGACAATAACGGAAATACAGTAGCTATTGAATCCATCCAGACGAGTGRTGACGGAGCCAGCTATACGGTTACGGTTCCTTTAAAAGGAGGAATCACATATACCGCTACTGTAGAAAAAGAGGGCTACATGTTCTCTACGCTCGACAAGATTACACTAAACTCAAGATCCATTTCGGCCGTGCAAGCAACGGCTTCGAGAGTCACATTGCATTTTAAGGAACAAACGATGTTAAATACTTCGGATATTCATATAGTGGATGAGAACGGGGTAAACGTTTCGATTCGCACGAACGTGTCAAACGACGGAGGTTATTCGTATGAGCTAGGCGTCGCAATCGTTCCTGATAAGGTCTATTCGGTGTTCATCTCAAAAATGGGCTACGACTATGGTGATCCGCTAGCTTTCTCCATTCTCTCTGTAGGCGTTCGTTTTGGCGGGATGATTAGCGGGAACAATCAAGCTTTTATATTGCATTTAGATCAGCCAGTTCCTCATTTACGAATAAGTGACTTCCAGCTTAAACGTGTGGAGGGCGGTACAAAGGCAATTACCTCCGCAACCACGAGTGATGGGGGTAATAGCTACCTAATTGAAGCTGAGTTTTGGGGAGCGGAGCAGTACACAATCACCGCTGCCAAAGCTGGGTATGATTTCGGAAGCGGAGTTGTGGTTGACGTTCCAATCATCGCAAATGCTGCAGTGCTAAGTTCAGGCGCTTCGGAAATTGTCATTGGACTTAGCCCAGCTGTACCGGATTTGGATGTAAGCCATGTGGCTATCACGGACGAGGAGGGCAACCGGCTTACTGCAGCTTCGGTCATTACGGAGGATGGCGGACTAACTTATCGGATTAAAGCCTCTTATAAAGGAGGCAAAACTTACTCTTTTGCGCTAAGCAAGAGCGGGTATGATTTTGGACAAGCGTTGTCGGCTTTGCTTCCAAGCGCGATTTCGGTGACGGTGGAAGGCGCTGCCGAGTCGGGACTTGTCGTCTCTGTTGCACCGGGACTAAGCGGACTGTCTGCGAGCAGCTTCGCACTTAAGGATGCCGAGGGCAAATCGGTAATTATAAAAGCAGTAACAACAAATAACGGTGGAAGAACGTACACATTATCCGCAGCGCTTGAAGGCGGGAAAACGTACAAACTGATTATAACAGCAGCAGGATATGATTTTGGAGCGGTACTGAACGCTTTTGTGCCGGTACCAGTAAATCCAACTCTATCAAGTGTCAGTAAAGATGGGTTTAACGTGCTGCTTGATTCGGCTGTTCCGGGCTTGCGTGCAAGTGACTTTAGCTTGCGTAATAGTCAAGGTGTTGCGATTGCCATCGCCTCTATTACAGCCGAGAATGCTGGTATCGAATATGCGGTACATGCCTCACTCGAAGAGGGAGCGGCTTACAGTCTGACTTTAACGAAGAGCGGCTACGCATTCAGCAGCGGACTTCCGGTTCTTGTTCCAGCTGCGCCTATACCGGAAGCGCAGGTGCCGATCCGTATGACAGCAAGCCATATTACAACTAACGGTTTCACATTGGAATTAAGCAAAGCAGTCCGTAATATGGATCGCACATGGCTTACACTGCTTGATGAACAGGGTCGAGGAATTGGATTCCAGCTTGTAAATCCGAACGGGAACAACCCAGATGCGCCAGATGCAGGACGAATCTACAACATCATTACTCCGCTGTCAGCAGGTGTGAATTATAAGCTGATTGCTCAAATACCGGATCGTGTGGTGGAAGGACCGCTGGATGTTTATGTTCCGATGACGGAATATCCGAAAAGTTTAGCTGCTGCTAGAAACGGCTTGACGGTCACTTTCGTTGGAGCGGGTCCAAAAGATCTGCAGCCGGAAGATGTGAAGCTCTTGTCTAAAGATGGGACAGAGGTCACAGTCACTGGAGTGACAGCGGGTGCAGAGACAGGGTCGTTTTTAATTAAAGCGAATGTGGTTGAAGGGCAAACGTACACCGTAGCTTTTAGCAAGCAAGGCTATATCTTTGCTGGGCAGGAAAAATTAAATGCCGCTTATGTGCCGATTGTTATCTCTGCAACGTTTGTTCGAGTGAATGAAAATGGATTTAATCTGCTCCTTAGTGCTCCGATAGAAAATTTGAATATCGAAATGCACAATGGCAGCGCAGTCTGGTATCGCCCAACCTCTGTTTCAACGCCGGACTTTGGGCAAACCTACTTTATTAATGAATATATCGGATATAACAAGGAGTTTAAGCTTCGTCTGAGCAAGGACGGGCATGACTTTGGAGGGGATATGATCATCAGCAACGTGAGTACACCTCCCGAGCTGATCGATGCAGTGTCGAGTGAAAACGGAAAAGCCATTACCCTGACCTTTGATAAGCCGCTGGCTGTTGTTAATTCGGGGTCAACGTTTTCTGTGAAAATTAACAACCAATGGCAAAGCGGGGTTATGACAAGACTGACCTCCGATGCTACGAAAATCGAGTTGACTTGGAGCAGCAGCGGGGCGGTTATCAGTTCGACATCGACGATAGCCGTCGCTTATAGCGGAATCAACCGGGTCAAGGCAGTCAATCAGACGTATTTGGCCACTTTTGGAGAATTCCAGGTAGCTAATGTCGCTACCCTGGATGGTTTCCTGCAAAGCCATTCCACCCAGTACGATGCCGTTTACCCTGTGCATGTACTGCGGGTTGATTATGGCAAGACTGCGTTAGAATCATTAAGACTACTACGGCAAGCTGGATTTACCCCAGCGAACTACGCAAAAGCGGTCAAGAAAGAATATGGTTTGGATTGGAGTGCATTCATCCGCCTATTATACGAAATAGATACAGATGCGCCTACGTTGTTTCAGGCTTTAAGCGCGTCGGGTTATATTTCCAACTATGTAAATCTGATACCGGATTTTGTCACAGCTGGCTATGAAGCTGAAGACATTGCACTGCCGCTTCGTAATCTTGGCTATCAGCCTCGAGATATAATGGCGTCGTTTAAGCTAGCCGGAGTAACAACCGCTTCATCCGCCTATGTTCTGCGTTATACCTATGCGGAAACTGGCGGAAACGCCGCTGTGGCATTGAAGCTAGGCAAGTACAGTATTAGCGAGATTAGGGATGCTGTTCAATCCGTTTACGGCTTAACGAACGAGAGCACCATCGAAGCTTTGGCTGCCGCGAAATTCACGGCAGCAGAATCCGCAGTTGTCATTAAAGAGGCTTATGCCGCATCTAGCGTAGATAATGCGAAACTGCTTGGCAGTGCTGGTTATCCTGCTAACAATATAGGAATTGCGCTGCGAGACCTGTATTCATTCAGCGACGTCAACGAGGCTGTTCTGACTTACTTGGGAGCAGGCATTGAGATAGGACAAGCTTATGTCATCTTAAAAAGCACCTTCGATAAGCAACAAACAGCTTCAGCTATGCTGGCGGCAGGTATTGCTGCTGCCCAGGTCGCCAAAGGTATTCAAGCCTCCGGCGATGGTGCAACCGTTATTGTTGGCGCTATGAAAAGCGGATCATACGGGATCGGTGAAATTGCTAGCGCCGTACTCGGCGCATGGGGTTCCGAAGCGGCTGGACTAAGTGAGGCTATGAGAGGGTTTACGGATCATGGTTATGACATGGAAAGCAAGGCGGGATTGCTTCGAGAAAGCTTCGGGGCTGATATCGCTACGACCATCAGCGTACTGTATCCGGGGGTGAAGGGCGACCAAAGAAAGACGATGCTGTTGTCATTAATTCGCGCTGGTTATGAACCTGCGGAACTTACGGCTTATATTCTGAATAATCGAATGGCCAGCAGCCGTTCGGAAGCTCTGACGCTGCTGAGGCAGTCGGGTATGTCTACCGCGCGAGGATTAAGCACAATTCGAAATGCCGTCATTCGCGGAGGCTCGTCCTTCACAATGGAGGATGCGGTGGAAGTTATCTTCCGCAGCTATGACCGCTTCGAGGCTGGAGATGTATTACATGCGCTTCGAACGACTTTTGCAAATGATGAAACGGTAAGCATGGATGCCACTACTTTGGCCCGTTCGCTCACAAGCATCAAAAGCTGGGAGAAGCTAGCCATAGGTCAAGCTCTAAAAGCTCAGTTAGGCTTGACGCTGCAGCAATGGGTAGAGCTTGAAAGGACTACTGCATTTGATTATTTTAAATGTCCTTGCAGTGTATCAACGGTTGTAAAGGACTCGCAATATTTGTTCCCGGGAACGTCAATACAGGAAGCGACAGTGGCGATGAGCCTCTCTAGCTTCTATACGCTGGATGACATTATTGAAGGAACAATTAATCTTTACCCTACTGGCGGAGTACGTGCGAAAGGATTGCCGTATTTGACCGCAGCGCTAAAAGACTCGGGGTATAAATTTACGGAAATTGCACAGGCATTTGAAGCGCGGGGCTGGACGGAATGGATTGGGGCTTTCAGCAAACAAGGCATAGCCGCTAGTGAGGTTGCTGCCTATCTGAACCAACGGACCGAACCGCTAACGATAGGGCAAGTCATCACACGCCTTGCTCCATATTCGGTAAGGGATATTGCATTAGTGCTTAGAACGGAATACGGCTTGCCATTCTCAGAGGCGTCTGCGCTTCTGCTTGTCAGCTATTCGTCAGAAGAAGTAGGTACTGCCATCGCTTCTGCTTATGGCGGAGACCCTCTGACGATTTGGATCAAAGTGCTGAAGGAGCAAGGCGCAACGGCCATTTCTGTCATCAATACGCTGGGTGCGCTGTATCCGTCTTATTTTGACTCAGGCAAGGTTGGGCCGGCACTGATTAAGGGTGGATATTCGAAAGAAGAAGTAATGGAAGGACTTCTCATCCACACTCGAAGAATGGGTAATATGAAATCCACCATAGCGATTCTGCAGTCTTTGTACGGACAAGAGCAAGTGACGATTGCTGGTCTGCTTGACGCTTCGTCCAGCAAAGAGCCTAAGGACGGTATTGCATTTCTTAGAATGAGCGGTTATTCCTTATCCGTTGTTGCTCGCAGCCTGAAAGATTATTATCAGCTTACCTCCAGCGAAGCTTCATTCTTGCTTGCAAAAGAATATCCTAACGACATCGACGATATTCTGCTTGGCCTCGCTTCCTTATACGGTCAAGGACTTGATGAAACAGTTGCAGGCGCGTTGGAGCAGCAAGGAATCACGACCTTTGGTGAAGCGGTTAATTACCTGTACGTCACGGGCTTCCCGATGAAAGATATCGTGAGCGTTGGAAAAAACCATTTTGGCCAATCGGCTGGGGTGATCGCGCTTCGCTTGTCAACGGTATACTTGTCGTCAAGCAATGTGCTCATCCAGGCAGTAGCTTCGGTTTTTGATCAATCCGTTGAGTTAACGATGTATCAGCGGCAGGCAGCAGAAGGATCAGAATCCTTTACCAGTGGAATTGAACTTGCTTATAAGGCGCAATTCAGCTTAGTTTCGATCGTGAAGATGGCGAAGGACGGTTATGGTATTTCATCGGGTGCAGCTCTTCAAGCACTGCTGGATACTGGCCGGTATCGCCAGAGTGTCGTGCTTTCTGCTATATCGAATGTTTACGGCAGCTCACAAAACGCAAGCATTGTTGATTCTTTAGAGGCTCAGCACCTGGTGACATTAAAGGATGCAATACCTTATCTGACAAAGATGAGATTCAGCCTCCGGGATATGATTCAGGTAGGAAAAGATTATTACCAGCTCGATTCCTCTAAAGTGGTACAAGCCTTAATGGATGGTGCAGTCGATGAGGAGAGTCGGATTTTGGCGGAAGTTTCTGCTGTTTACGGTTTAGCGTTAGAGCAGGTTACGATTCAGGCCATGATCGATCTGGGCATCGGAAAGTTGGCGGATGCGATTCCACAGCTTAAGCTCAGCTACAGCTTGCGGGATATTATCCGAATTGCCAAGGATTATTACCATATGACAGCAGGTGAGACACTAGCCATTCTCTCCGAAACAAATGGATATTCATTTAATGAGCTAGTAGCAACTGTATTTGAAGTTTACGGAAAACCGATCGAGGAAAGCTTATCCAGCCTGCTTAAGAAGAGCAGAATCTATACGCTGGAAGAGGCTGTTCCGCTCCTGAGAGGCATGGGCTATACGCTCCATGATATTGTGGGCGCAGCTAAGGATTATTTTGGATTTGCAGCAGACAAAACGTTAACGGTTCTAACCGCTCTCCAAGTGGACAACGAAAAGGTTATTGAAGTAACGGTAGCTGCCGTTTATGGGCAGTCATCAGAGTCTACGGCGCTGCAGTATCTAGAAGAAGGGGGAATCACGGACGCAGCAGCGGCCATTTCTTACTTGTGGAATTCAGGCGTTCCGATGATAGATATCGTACGCGTGGTTAAAGGCTTTTACGGCAAGACAGCCGGCGAAACCGCAGCATTGCTAATTGGCAGTGAGCTGTTCGAGCTGAACGTCATTCTGAGCAGCGTAAATGCAGTGTACGGACAAGCGGTGAACGGCGCTTTAATCGAAGTAATCAAAGCAGGTGGAGCAACATCAGCTGAAGCTATGGCGGATCAGCTCTTGCATGCAGGCTACCGCATGGAGGACATCGTTAAGGCGAGTAAGGAGCAATATGGCAAGACGAGAGAAGAGGCGCTTGTGATTCTTCAGGGACTTGCCGTTTATCAAGAAGCAGCCATTCAATCAACGCTTAATAAAGTGTACGGAGAGGCTTTTGCTCCGGTGAGCATTATCAAGGATGTCCTTAAGCTGAAAGGTGTTGCGACGCCACAAGGAGCGGTTGTGTTCTTGCGGGATGCCGGCTATGAGATTAAGGAAATTGTCCAATATCTTAGGTTTGACTATAAACTCGACTCAGGAGCAGTTACTGAATTGCTTTCTCCCTATTATCCGGCGGAAGTGATTGGACTTGCTATAGTGGGAGTTTATTATACCAACACAAACCTAAGGGTATTGGAAGATATTTTCCCGGCAACCACCGCATTTGTGCCACTCAATGTTGTGCGGTTTATGAAAGCCAAATTCACTGTCGCGGATATCGTACTCGCTATGAAGCTGTTATTTCAAATGGATGCAGCAACGATAATGGAAACTATTCCGGAAACCTTAATTCCGCAGGATCAGGTACGGATGGCCGCAGGTGAAGTATTCGGCGGCAATCCGCTAATTGCTTACCTCGCCCGTATGAAGTCGAAAGGAACGGACGCCGCCGGGATTGCTACCGAGCTTGAACGGCAAAACCTGCTTGGTCCTGATCGTTCCGGATATTTGATCGACACGTTATTGACGCTTGGTTTTGATCGAGCCAGCATTATCCGTGCTTTCTATATGTTCTTCACGGCCGGCAGAGGGACGGCAACAACAATCGAGGAGCAATCGGCGCTGTTCGTCAAGCTGGGGTATTCAAAAGCGGGAGACATCATTGACGTTCTGAGGCAGAATGGGTACGTAAACAGTACCAGCTATGCATATCGCGTATTCACAACCGTCAAGATGACTTTATCGAGCGTTTCTATGGTCGATATTGCGAAGGAAATGAAAAATCGCGGTTATGACGGTAGAGAAATTTTGAACACGCTGAATCGGTACGATGCGCGAGAAGATTCGATCTTTACACTTCTGAAGGAGTATGGTTATAACGCAGAAGAGGCGCTTCGGTACATGAAAGAGCGGACGCTCGAAAATAAACTATATTGGCTGCATAAAAACGGATACGCTGTCGGTGAATACTTAAAATACACCTTCAATTGGGATAACGACACGATTTCTATTTTGAGGCAGTTGGACATACCTTCCACCGACCTCTCGAAGGCTTTGCACAGCAGTGGCTACAGTCTTTATTATATTTCCAAGTTCTTGTACGACGGAGGATTCAAGGAAATTGCTGAGCTTACTAGAGCGTTGCTGGCGGTAAACGCCCACGTACAATGGGTTCCTTACAATTTGCTTGAGCTGGGTCACTGGTCGCTTAAGGAGATAGCCAAGGGGATGCTTGATTCTGGGCTGATCACTCTCGTAGAGCTTAGCGATGCCATACGGATGGCTAACAACAACAACTTGGATGAAACGTATCTGATTATTAAGGAAATATCGACACGTGAGCAGCAAGCTTTTTACGATGATCTGTCCAGTGCGGAACGCATGCTGCTCAGCAATAATGAAATTGCCATTATCGTTACATTGACGACTCTTCGGGGCGATAGAGTAAGGATAGGTGAGGCGACTAAGCTAATGCGAAACACAGAGAGAGTGGACTATAAGGACTCCGTCATTATGACAGCTCTTTCTGGATATAACGTCCTCGATGCTCTTGATGCGGTATGGGATGTTTATCGCTTTGAAATTGGTGTCGCTATTCTTAAGACGATGATCGGTCAGACTTGTACGAAGGTACTTACGGAATTCAAGGATTACTACAGGCTGGGAAATCTGGTTTACAAGATCGTATCAAGAGTGATGAAATAATTTATTCAACCCATGATGTAGAATATCGCAATTACTAGAAAGCACCCTTTCAAAGCCATTTATCATGTATGGCTAGAT
>NZ_JBFTSN010000044.1:0-29995 GCF_056400045.1 Paenibacillus sp. 01L418 | reverse complement strand
CCCTTACACCGGTCAAATACTCAATAAACGTCTCTCCTGTATGYTGTTTGAACACGAGACTGAAGTAGCTTGAGCTCATGAGCACATGACGGCATAAGTCCTGCAACGACATCTTTTCATTCGCGTAATTTGTATCGATATACTCCACCGCGCGATGAATTTGCATGTTGGTCAAATAATTACGGTTATCCGCTATAGTAGAAATAACGGAGCTTACCATGTCCTTTAGCCAAATCTCAACCTCATCCAGCGTCTTGAATTTGAACACGTTCATCAGCTTCATTTGCTGCTCAAACGGCGATTCCTGCTCTCGAACGGCTAGCTCCTGTACAGAGTTCATCAGCGAGAGAACAACCTTTTGCATTTGCAGCATACAGGCTTCTACTGGAACAAGAGAGGTTTTCAGCTCCGCTACCCCTTGTTCAATCAATTGGTAGGCTTCTTGAATGGCGCCTGTCTTAACAGCAGCAGCCAGCTTGCGGTCGAGGTCATGGCTCAGCGGCATGTATCCGGAAGGTTTTCCTTCAATATCAATAATGCTTAGCACTCTATTTTTACCTAGCAGAAAACGATAGTCCAGCACCGACAACGCACTCTTGTAAGATAACGGCAGCTGTTCAGCAAGCGTACATGTTCGTCCGATTCCTATCGTCACTGTAAACTTCAAATATTTCTCAATATGATAGCGGACCTCCTCAGCAAGCGAAAATCCTTGTTCATACAGGAGGCTTTCACTGTCATGTCCAAAAATGATGGCAACCATCCGCTCCTCACGGGTTCGGAATGTCAGCACATGCTCTCGGTCCAGCGTTTCATTAAAAATATCATAAGCAGCGAATCGCAAAAATTCGACATCATGCTCATAGGAGGACAGTTCTCGGTCGCCAAAATCGTCGATATCTACGACCATGACCAAATATAGCGGTGATATCGGCGGCAGGTTGAAATAAGCAAAACGTTCTGCGATTTCCCCTTTTCCTAAACCAACCGCAACTAAACGCTCTAGAAATCGCTCTTTAAGCAGCGGAAGACTGTGCTCCAGCTGGTTGTTTAGCCTGCCCAGATCTTCACGACGCTGCTTCTCTTCATCCATCTCTGCTTTAATTCGATCCAGGAGCTGACGTATCTCTTGCGCTGTAATCGGTTTCAGAATGAAATCAGAAATTTTAAGCCGAATCGCCTGCTGCGCATACTCAAATTCGTCATAGCCTGTTAATATAATCATTTTTATATACGGGAATTGAGCGGAAATTAAACCAGCCAGCTCTAATCCGTCCATAAACGGCATACTGATGTCTGAAATAACGAGCTCCGGCCTATCCAATTCTACGGCATCCCACGCTTCTCGACCGTTAGCGTAATCACCAATCAATTCGAAGCCATGTTCATTCCAATTGATTGTATTTTTCAATCCGATTCGGACAACCGCTTCATCATCGACAATAATTACTTTATACATCGAAGCCTCTCCAGTCTGTAAATGCCAATATACGAGCAGTAACAATATACTCCAATTATGCATGAGAATACACAAGCTTACAATTCTTTGATTCAGGAAAATGTCGAAAAACCCGGCCGCAAGCGGTTCGGGTTCTCTTGGCTTAAGCGGCAGCAAAATCATGCTGCTCCTTCCACCATTTCATATACTACTTTGCTTTATTCATCCACCATACGTTTCTTGTATACGTACAAGCAGACAGCATACATCGCAATAATCCAAACAAAAATGATAGCTAAATGGGACAATACGTCTACCAGCCCCGCACCAGCCTCCACTTGTTTTGCTAATTCAATCAGCTGCAGGTTCGGCATGAACTTGGCAACGGTCAGGATTGGATACTGATCCATCAACGGTGTAATCAATGACCCAAAAGCAAAAATGACAAATGCCGGCATGATCGCAACGGAGGCTTCCATCACCGATTTGGTTAACAAACCGATGAACGTGCCTAAGCCCAAGTAAAAAACGGAAGATAAAAATATTGCGATGATAATGACCAATAGGTTTTTCGGATGATAATCGGTAAGCAAAGCAGACAAAATAATTATAACCGTGCTCGCAATAAAGCTTAGCAAGCTTTTGCCGCAAAAAATCTCGAAAATACTCGCCGGTGACAGCATAAGTCCGCGCAGTGTGTTTTTTTCTTTCTCTTCGGCGACTAAAGAAGACTGCACATAAGTAGCTACTAAAATTAAGGCCATATTGATGATCAAATAATGTACATCAATGGTATTCCCACCAACGCGCCCAAAAAAAGCAGCAAGGACTAAAGGAAGGATCAATGTCGTGGTTATATACATGTTTCGAGATACGTCTTTATAGTCTTTTTGCAAAATGGCCCTTACTCGTTTCATTGAAAATGTCATGATAGTTTCCTCCCAGTCACTTCTACAAAAATATCGCCTAATGTCGGAAAATTGGATTGAATGGATGCTACTTGGTTTTTGCTCATATAGTCAAATACCTTCTGCGCCCCATCAGACCCCTTTGGTACAATAACCGTTGACCCATCAGTTAGCTCCACTGTAATGGTTGCATCACTATGCTGCTCACGCAGCTTCTTTGGTTCATCGAGCAATTGAATCGTTCCATTGTTTAGGAAAGCAACGCGGTCGCATAAAGTTTCGGCTTCGTTCATATCATGCGTCGTTAAAAAAATGGTTGTGCCCTTGGCTTTCAATTGTAACAAGCCTTCATAAATATGCTTCGTATTCACAGGGTCAAGCGCTGATGTGGGCTCATCCAGGAACAAGAGCTCTGGTTCATGCAGAAAAGCCCGAGCGAGAATGACCCGTTGAAGCATGCCCTTGGATAATTTAGATACCATCTTCTTGCTCTCTTGCTCCAAATTCACCATCTGCAGCACGACATGAATCCGGCCTTCGGGCACATCGTATAAGTCACAAAAAAACTTCAAATTATCGTAAACAGACAAGCGAGCATACAAAGACGTATTGTCGGTAATGATCCCAATTTTTTTGCGATACTTCTCTTCTCGCAATTTACTCGTGGGTACTCCAAATACATAGGCACTCCCCGAGGTCGGCTTCGACTGCGCTGTTAATATTTTGATGGTTGTTGTTTTGCCCGATCCGCTTGGTCCTAGAAATCCGAAAATCTCACCCTTCCTTACGTTAAAGGAAACGTCCTTTAACGCCCTGGAATTCGAAAATGATTTCTCTAATGAAGTCACTTCAATTATATTTTGCATGCCGCTCTCAACCTCCGTTGTTTTATCCGATCTACCTTCATCTTAGGTGAGAGGAGGGAGAGGCGCATTATAATCGCATTGAATGGAGCATACAAAGGGGTGAATGATGCTTATTTCGGGCTGAATAGCGCAATAATCACGTGGTTTGGAGCAGCGGTTTCGGTGAATGGAGCTTATTTAAGCCCGATCATTTCCTTTAACTCAGCCATTTTTGTTTTTGACAGCGGTACGTTAGTCTTTAAATGATCATCAAGCACCAAGCTATAGCTATTGCGAGTGAAGGTGATGACTTCTCTTACCTTTTGCAAATTAACGATGTAAGAACGATGGCAACGAAAGAAACCATACGTCTGCAGTCTTTCTTCCAGCTCATTAATTTTGAAGGATGTTGGATACATCTCCCCTTTAATATAGAGATTCGTTTGTCCTTCACTGCTTTCGATATAATCAATTTCCGGAGGATTAAACAATATAATTTTGTCATTCATTCTTGTCGGAATTTTCTCGAATCTGACGTGCTGAACGATAGGCTCATCATCTTCAAGGTCCTCATCACTTTCTGCATGTGAAGGCATAAGTTCTTCCTTTTTATCCGCATCTTCTGGAGATATTGATTTTGGTTCTTCTTCTGTATCTTGAACATCAAAAGCTTTGAGTCCCTTCTCATCCAGTCGATAGACCCGGCTCGTCACACTAAGCGCTGTTTCCATATTCCCCGTGAGCACGAGAATCGCTTTGCCGCTCTCCCCGAGTCTATGCACCATCTTATGAAAAACAAGCTTCGTTTCGAGGTCGACATTCTGATCCGGCTCCTCAAAAATGTAAAGAGCAGGATTTTGAAATAATAAGCGTGCAAACTGAACCCGCCTTTTCTCTGACAGGCTCAGCTTCGTTAGGCGCTTATTGGCTTTCAGATCGAGCTTGACGATGCGGACAGCTTCATCGATGGATAGGCTTGAACCGTATAGCTGTTTAAAGAAACTAAAGTTTTCTTTGACCGTCAGCCGTTCATAAGAGCCTTCTTCCAGCAGCAGAAGACCTATCTGACTAAGAAAACCCTTCCTGTTATTTGCAAATGACAGCTCATTCACTTTAATTTCCCCACTGGAAATCGGCAGTTTTCCTGTCAGCATCGCCAATAACGTATTTCGGACATTCATGCTCGAATAAAGCGCGACCACTTCATGACGTGCAATTTCGATATGAAAGGCAGGAAATACGAGTACGTTTTCGGTATATCTCTCTAACTCATTAATGGTAAGAACCGACACATGATCACCTAGCTTATCTATAGTTTAAAAGCCATATTTTTCATTTAACTTGTTTATTATACATGACCTAATCACTGCAATGAATTTAAAAAATCCACAACCAGGTGAGGTTGTGGATTGCGTTTAACGATTTAAATGAAAATATGCTACCCGCTTCTCCTTGTAAAATTTTCAGCAGCTTCGAATGTTTAATATCGAGCATGGCTTACTCTTACTCATGCGGCTATTGGAAATCCAAGAGAAAATATAGCACCGCCGCCCTTGCGGTTGTCGGCAGTAATGAGGCCCCCGCATCGTTCCACAATCGCTCGCGATATAGCTAGGCCGAGGCCAGACTCCCCGTCCTTGCCTTTCACAAAACGATGAAATAAATAAGGAAGCAGCTCATCCGGAATGCCGCCGCCATCATCGGACACCGATATTTCTATCCGGCCTTTCTTAGCCGAAGCATGAATATAAATATTTTTGTCCGCATGTCGAATCGCGTTTGTCACAACATTAAGCATCGCCTGAAGAAGCTTGTCTTGGTCTGCTCGTACAATCAGCTGTTCATGCTCATCATAGCTTGGATGCAGAGTAATTCCTTTTTTGACGAGCATAGGGTTTACACGTTCAATCGTCTCAGCGAGCAAATCCTTTAAACACACCCACGAGGGCTGATAAATATCCTCCTCGCTGTCCAGCTTCGCTAACAACGTCATTTCGGTCACCAGATTTTTTAGCCTGTCACTTTCGCTTAAAATAATGTCCAAGCCTTTATAAACACCTTCACCTTCAAACACTCCGTCTCTAATGCCTTCCGCATAACCCGCAATGGACATTAAAGGTGATTTCAGCTCATGTGAAGCATTTTGGAAAAACTGCTTTTGCGCACGGTTAAAGCGATTAAGCTCGTCAGCCATTTCAAAAACGACCTGTGCAACAGAACCAAGCTCCCCCCCTGCCTTTACGCGTTTCACCTTGGAAAACTGGCGGCTCTTCACCTTTGTCAATTCTTCCTTTAATTTCATGAGCGGCTTGATTAGCTTCCTCGTGATCAAATGGCTGAGCACCAGCATGAGCATTCCGCCCAAACCGAATACAAGAAGCAGACGTTTCAGCAGCGCCTGTTCAATTTCTTTGATTTTGCTGACCGGTGTAAAGAGCGTCAAGGTACCCTGCGGAATGGCGTTCACTTCAACAAGAAACCCTTTATCCGTACCATCTACTACATTACCAACGCTCGTAATGGCTGCTGTCTCCGTGCTCGATGCTTTACCCGCCTGCAAGGTTTGCATCGGCAATACCTCTTGCATAATATTTCCTTGGGCATCCGTCACGACGGCTTCAATGGATGGGTTAATTGACAATGCACTGGCAGAAAGTGTCACCCGGCTATCGATTGCTGCTTGGCTCAACGTCTCCGTCTTCATCATAGTAGCGGACAGCGATGCGCTTGCCATCTTCAATTCTTCCTTCTGCGCAACCATAAAGTGATCTAATAACACATAGTGAATTAAGAGCGCTGTGATCGATAGCACAAGCACAAGCGCGATGCCAAATGCGAGATTAATTTGATGAACGAGCTTCATATTAATACACACCCCGATCCGTTCTCATTCGATAGCCATGACCCCATACCGACTCTATAGGTAAATGTTCTATTTTTTTTCGTATTCGTTTAATAAGATGATCGACTGCACGATCGCTGCCGAAATAATCGTCGCCCCAGACGAGTGTGAGCAGATCAGCTCTAGCAAAAGCACGATTCGGCTGCTCAATAAACACCTTGAGCATCGTGAATTCCTTGCTCGTCATGTCGACTTCCTCGCCTTGCCAGAATACACGTCTTTCCTCCAGCATCAATTGAAGTTCACCAAGCTCCAGCCGTGACAATGGCGTTGCAGCATTCGCCGTGTTTTCTTCGGCTTGGTTAATTTTATACCAGCGTTGGAGCTGCCGCTTTATGCGTGCCATCAGCTCCCGAGGACTAAATGGCTTAACTAAATAATCGTCGCTCCCAAGCTCTAAGCCTAATATTTTATCAACCTCTGTATCTTTGGCTGAAATCATAATAATGGGCACTTCTGCCTCATTCCGAATTCGCCTGCATAGCTCATAGCCATCCATTCCCGGCAGCATAATATCGAGCACCCACAGATCCGGAGGATTGGTTTGCCACAGCTCCCATGCGTCCTCTGCATTTTCCAAACCGATTGTCTGGTAATTTTCCTTCTGCAAATAAATCTCGACTAAATTACGTATATGAAAGTCATCATCCACAACGGCGATGCGATAATTGCTGTTCACCTTCACTAACCCCCTGAGCATTTCTTCTATAAGTATACCAAGCCCACAATCGCAATGGGGTCGTGCCATCGTTTTTCCACAAATACACCAATGTTCTGACACAGCCTTCTTGTAGAGTAAGACGAGTAAGACAAACCCATTAGGAGCGTGAAACCATGAACCATAAGTTGATTATTTCCAGAGTTGTCCTTTCATCTGCTTTATTAATGTCCGCTGTTGCAGGCCCTGCCATCTCGAATGCAGCGTCTAAAGCGCCAGCACCTGAAAAATTCTCAATGCTGCAAAACGTAACAGCAAGTACTTCCATCTCCGCAGATGCAACGACTGGTGTAGCTGTGGTCAACAGCTTTACTAATCCGCTCGACTTAGCCAAAAAGTATGCACCTGACACACTAGCGGACTGGCAGGATACATTAGACCAATATGAGAAAACGATCGGCAGCACGATGAAGAACCTCATTTCATCTGTTGAAGCAATACCAGCAATTTCAGCTGGCAAGGAAACGATTTCGATTTCTAAATCGGAGAATGTCGGAACTTTATCAATGAGCACTTCTGCAGTGAAAATCTCAGATTCCACTAAACTAAATATTGCACCAGCTGATGTCGTACAGCTTGATAAGAATACAGGTACGGCAGTTCAAATGACTGAAGCGACTATTAGCGAAGCCGACAGCGCTGACATGGCGTTTATTAGAGCAGAGATTAAGCTGGCGCAAGCGGTTCAAGCTGAAGATGCTGCTGCTATTAAGCAATCACTGAGCGAGCTTCTTGTACAATACAAACAGCAAATCGCTGAATGGAAAGCAGAAAAGTAAAACCTATAAAAAAGGAAACAAGCTCACCTCCTTCATGAGGTGAGTTTGTTTCTTTTTCGCATATGCTTACGCATCTAACGGTAGAAAATTACTGTTTCTAAGCTTTACAGCATAATTTAAAGTGAAGTCTTTAGCCAAGGATGTGTGTATGCCATGAAACGTAATCAGCAAGCTTTACGAAAGCTCGATAAGCCTAATTTTCTTGTCATCCTGGTGGATGAGGAACGTTATCCCCCTGTATATGAGAACGCCGAAATAAAAAAATGGCGCAAAAAAAATCTAATCGCACAGGAGCTGTTGAAAGAAAACTCTATGGAGTTCCATAGGCACTACATCGGGAGCTCCGCATGCTGCCCAAGCCGGGCAACCTTATTTACCGGACATTACCCATCGCTCCACGGCGTCAGCCAAACGGTTGGAATCGCCAAAGAGTCTTTCGATTCCGATGTGCATTGGCTGGATAAAAACACCGTTCCTACGATGGGCGACTATTTCCGCGAAGCCGGCTATCAGACGCACTACAAAGGGAAATGGCATATAACCAATGCAGATATTATCGTGCCTGGCACCCACAACAGCATTCCAAGCTTTGATCCTTTGACAGGCGTACCTGACAGAGAGCGAACCGACTTATATTACCAAGCTAATCGCTTAGATGACTTCGGCTTCTCTGACTGGATTGGTCCGGAGCCAAATGGAAAAAATCCGCGTAATTCCGCCTCCTCTGCAGGTTTTGGAATAAGCGGACGCGATGTGGTTTATGGTGAGGAAACCGTGATGCTGCTTGAAAACCTTGATCGTCAAAAAAGCAATGATAAAAATGCCAAGCCATGGTTAGTCATTGCTTCCTTCGTTAACCCGCACGATATTGTTTTGTACGGTGCGCTCACCGCGCATCTGCCCGCCTTCCGTTTCGAAGTGGAGCCTACGGTACCATCCGTTTCCCCGCCACCAACGATGAACGAATCGCTGCTTACGAAACCACGCTGCCAAGCAAGCTATCGCGATACTTACCCTAAGGCACTGCAGCCGATTATCGACAATCCATTTTACCGTCAGCTTTATTACCAGCTGCAAAAAAATGCCGATCAGCAAATGTTAAAAGTATACGAGGCGCTTGCTCGCTCATCATTTTATGACAATACGATCGTTATTTTCACCTCAGACCATGGAGATTTGCTCGGATCTCACGGAAATCTTCATCAGAAATGGTACTGTGCCTATGAAGAGTTTCTGCATGTGCCATTCCTTATTCATAATAAACATCTTTTTCCGCATAATAAAAATGTGGATACCCTTACAAGCCATGTTGATTTGCTACCTACTATGCTTGGACTTGCGAATGTGGACATCCATACCATTCAATGCTGCTTGCAAAAGAGATTCAGCGAAGCCCGCCCTTTTGTTGGGCGCGACCTCACTCCTATCATTTTGGAACAAAAACCGGCGGTAACCGGCGATAGTCCTGTATATTTCATGACCGATGACGACGTGACACGCGGCCAGCACCAAGTAAATCCACTCGGGGAAGCCTATGCATCCGTTGTTCAGCCTAATCATATTGAGTCTGTCCTCATGACGATCATTACCGATGGCAAGAAACAATTGTGGAAATACTCCCGTTACTATGACAACGTGCAATTTTGGAGCCAACCAGGCGTACAAGATGTAACCTTTTTGCAAGCTGATGCTGCGAAAGGTGAACAGTACCCGCTGTGGGCGACACAAGTGAAAACGGAGCCGGCTCCTGAGGAATTTGAGCTGTACAACTTAACCGAAGATCCTCTAGAAAATCGCAATCTTGCGAATCCAGCCTATGCCACGCAGCATACGAAAGAAATTGAAACATGGATGATGGAGCTGCTGAATGAGCAGCGCATGCAAAAACGTCTTGTCCCAGCGGATACGGGCATCACTTAATGCCATGAATCAAATCAAGCCTTGCAGGCGAATAATCGCCTGTGCGCGATCAACAACTTCCAGTTTGCTATAGAGATTGCTGATGTAGTTGCGTGCTGTACCTTCGGCTATGAACAACGCATCAGCAATTTCTCGATTGTTCAGTCCGCGTATAATAAGCTGTGCCAACTTTTTCTCGCGATCTGTCAGCTGGATGTGGCGCTGGCTCGGATTTTGCCATTGCTCGTGATCTTCTGTAAACCTGTTCATCCTCTCAGCCAGTTTGGCTGCAACCGCGGCTGGAAGAATAAACTGCCCGGATATCGTATCACGAATCGCGGCAATCATTTTATCGATGTCCATATCCTTCAGCATATAGCCGCTTGCCCCATGCGCCATGCCCTCTACAATATAATCCGCGTCTATGAATGTCGTTAAAAACAAAATAAAAATGTTGGGCGAGCTCTGCTTTATTCGTTTTAAAGCGGTGATTCCATCCATAATCGGCATTTGAATGTCCAGCAGCATAAGGTGTGGCTGAAGCGTCTCTGCCATTTCACACGCCTCTTCCCCATTTTTAGCTACGCCAACGATCTCGAAATCATCTTCTAAGTCCAGTATGGTTCGAAGTCCTTCCCGTGTCAGCATCTGATCATCGGCAATTACAATCGTTATCTTATTCATTCCCTCTCTCCATTCAATCGTATCTTGTAGGGCAAATCGATCTTTAACAGACAGCCTTGATTTGGCCATGATTCAATAGAGAGGCTTCCGCCCAGCTGTTCCACTCGCTCTTTCATCGCCTTTAACCCAAATCCGAGCGCAATCTCAGGGGCTCCAATTCCGCAATCCTCAAGCCTGAACTGCAAATAGGTGCCGACGGTTTGCAAACTAAAGCGGAATTCCTTGCTCCCCCCATGCCGGATGCCATTGGTTAAGCCTTCTTGGAGCGCATGATAGATCGCCTTCTTATGCGCTGTCGACAGCTTCGGCAAAGGCTGAATCACTGCATGAACTTCTACTTCCATATTGCGCTCTGTATCTTGAATGAGCCGATTCAGCATTTGTCCGAGGTCAGCGAACTTGTCCTCCTTCAACATATGGACAGAGCCGCGGATCTCATTCAAGCTATGCCTTGCTAGATCCTGCGCTTCTTTCAACCGCTGCATGCCACCCTCCATGTCCTTGTGCAGCAGACGCTTTCCAGCTTCAATCTGAAGGATCGTCGAGGTAAGTGAATGACCGACAATATCATGAATATCATGGGCAATGCGGCTCCGTTCCTCATAAACAGAAGCTTCGGCAAGCGCAGCAGACGTCTCTTGCATCGATCTCTCAAGACTGCGAGTCCGCTCGACGACTTGTGCCTCTAAGTTGTTTTTAAGATATTGTATCCCCGAATAAAGCTTAGCGTTTTCTATGGAAATGGCGCACTGGGAGCCGAGCAGCTTCAGAACATCAAGCCGCTGCGGTGTGAAGACGCTCGTCGATAGCTTATTCTCCATATAAAGCAAGCAAATCAGCTTATTCTGATGCATGATAGGCAGACATAAAACCGACTTTAATCCATTATTTTTAACATACGGATTTCGGACGAACATCCCTTCATGGGCTGCATCATGCAGGACAACTTCCTCTTTCGTTCGTGCTGCATAGCCAATAATAGCCGCTGAGGCGATTTCCGATTCCTCCGCAAGGGGCACGGTTTCAATGTGAAGCTCCTCTGCTGTTCCATACGCCTCAACAACCCAATTGTCTTCGTGACCAAAAATAAGCACGCCATATTCCGCGCCAGCATTATGAAGCATGATACGCATCAGCGTATCGAGCAAACGATTCATTTCCATTTCGCCCGATAATGCTTGCGCGGACATGACTGCTGAGAGATAATCCACACTTTCAAGGCCCGACTCCCGTCTGATGTGGAGCAGATGCCCATATTTTTGTTCCAGATCAGCCGCTTTCGCAGCCGCCCCCCATTCAATATAAGCTTCATACGCTTCCGTCATATAGATTTTCGCGAGCTGCTGCCTGCCTTGACGAAGGGCAAATTTTGCAAGGCATTCCGCTGCTATTGCAAGATCATGTATATATCCATAAGCACGCGCTGCCTCAATCGACTGCTCAAACAGCTCCTCCGCTTGACGGCTCTTTCGTGTAATCCGCGCCATTTCAGCTTTAATGAGCAAATATTTATGCTTATAGTTTTCTGGACAACGCGAAGTGAGCACTTTCATTCTTTTCATATGCTTCTTAATAGTTGTCAAAAATTCTTTTTGCTCCTGTACGGAAACATCCTCATAAAGCTGTGCCAGCACTAACGATTCATAGAAATATTGTACGGTGCTCTCATAGTTATCATTACGCAAAGAAATAATTGCGGCTGCTCTCTTCAAAGCTTCATTTGCTTCCTGATACTGACCAAAAAAATAGCCAGGCAAATAATGAAGCGTGCAAACCAGCTCTTGAATCGTATTAAATTGATCTCCGTGCACCGATCCGGCAAAATCCTCGCTAAAGATATCTGTTTCCATAAATGGATCATTCGGCGCGCGATATCCCGTTAAACGGACAAGGAGATTAGCAAGCAAAACGGCTTGCTTCCAATGAAGCGTATTATTATGGCGCAAAAAATCGCCTGAATGCGCAATTAACCGGTTATAAATATCACTAAGCGGATGACCATATTGCAGCAGAGTTGCACAATTAATTAATACACTTTGATTGCTGTGCCACAGATCTCCCGATTCCAGTCCAACTTTCCCAGCATGCTCGGAAAAGGTCTTCAGCATCATCGGATCAAATTTGCGCCAGCTGTCGTAACAAAGGGTGAATGAAGTAAGTGTCTTAACATGCARTATAGGGTACGGCTTCGATAATTCACAGGCGAGCATCCCCCATTCGAATGCCTCTTTATAATGCCGAAACTGAAAATTCAGGAACATGGCATAACCGACAAAACCGATTGAAGACTCCGGGGCCATGCCGTAATCCAGTGTCATTTCGACCATGGTAAACGTAGTAGCAAGCCAGCCTTTTTGATTTACAAAAAAACTGGCATTACTCGTATAGACCATCGCGGTCATAGCAGCTTTCCGTACTTCATCTGTCATTGGCGGTAGTTGCTGCAGCGATGCTATCGAATGTTTCTTAATTTTGCTTCTGAGCTTTAACCACTGCACAGTCAATTCGAATGTGTTTGGCTCAAAACGAGGGTGAATATCCAATAGCTCCAACGTTTGACGGCCCAAAGAAAGGACCTCGTCGTAATTGTCATTCGTTGCCTCTAATTGAATTTTCATGGTCCAAACGAGCGCTTTATCTAAATTAGTTTCCGCTTTGCTGATCAACAAATTAAATAAATCATGTGCTTTCGCAAAATGACCGCATAAATATTCCGCCTCGGCGCGTTCTCTGAATATTCGGAAGGCAAGCGAGTAGCTATTTTTCCAACATTCCTCTTCGATAAGGGCAGCAGCATGACGCAAATAGCCTAGTGATGTCTCATATGCGGTCGATTGTTTCGCTTTCAAGGCCGCCTTTAAGTTCAGCTCGGCGAGTTCCAGCTTCTGCTCTAGACGTTCTATTTGTTTCCATGCCTGATTGAAATGATTGACGGCTTCGAATACATTTGCATCTTCAGTGAATGCTACACGGTCCGCAAGCAGCGATCCGATTCTCCAATGCAATGCGGGAAGCTCATCCTCGGATACAAGATGATAGGCAGCCTGCTGAATGCGATCATGCTGAAATTGATAAATTTTTCCGTTTCCGAGCTTAACTGGCTGCAATAATTGTTCACGCTCGGCTTTCTCCAGCACTTCTTCAAGCTCCTGCAAGGGTAGATTCGTAATGGGAACAAGCATATCTACATCAAAGCTGGTGCCAAGAACAGCTGCCCGCCCAAGCACATAAACCATCTGATCCGGGAAAAGCTTCATCTTATCCGATATATAATCAGCCGTATTGGCCGGAACGTTCCTTTCAGCAATTAGCTGCAAATCCCACTGCCAGCGCCTGCTCGGTTCATCAAACATAACTTGCTCATCATCAACCAAATCCTGAATAAATTGCTTTAGAAAAAAAGGATTGCCTTCCGTCTTATGGAGCAATACAGCAGCCAGCTCATCGGTTTCAGCAGCTTCGCAGCCCATGGTGTCGCTTAGAAGGCTGGTTAAATCAGCGGCTTCCAAAGCCTCCAGATGAATACGGCTGTTCTTTGTGTTGTGCTCTTCAAAATGATTCTCCAAACGGCTCAGCGGATGCAGCGGCGTAATTTCTCCATCCCGATAAGCCAAGATGACGAGTAAATGATTGATGTCCCTATCCTCTAGAAGATAAGCAAGATATTGAAGCGATTCTTCATCCGCCCATTGAAGATCATCAAAGAACAAAACCAACGGGCAGTCCCGGTGAAGGAATAGATGAATAAAACGGCTCAAAATAAGGTGAAAACGGCGCTGTGCTTCCACTGGCGGCAATGAAAGTACCGCTGGCTGCTCTCCAATCAGCAGCTCCAGCTTTGGAACCAATTCAATCAACAGCTGTCCATACCCATTTAAGGCATCTATAATGCGCAGCTTCCAAACCTCTGCCTGCAGCTTGCTCTCCATGAGCATCAGGCTAACCAATTCATCAATGGCTTGAATCCATACGTCGTAGGGTTTTGCCGCTTGTTGCGGATTGAATTTGCCCGTAACAAAATAAACTTCAAGCGGCATCGATTTTCTAAGCGTTTCATTCACAAAGGACGTTTTCCCTATTCCTCCGTTGCCACTAACCCAGATAACCTCCGCAGCGCTTAACGACGCTCGCTGCAGTGCATCTTGCAAGCATTGCTGCTCTGAGCGTCTGCCGTAATACTGGCTTGAAGTCCTCCAAAGATCGGAAATATCACGGCTTGCCAGTGCAAAAGCTTCTACTTCTCCAGATAACTGGAATTGATGCAGACATTCCTCCAAGTCCGACTTCAACCCGAATGCACTGATATACCTCGCATCAGGCATCTTCTCCATACACTTGCTTACAATAGCAGATACCATCTCGGGTATAGAGGGATACCTCTTATGCAGAGGTTCAGGCGTGCTGGCAATATGCCGATATATAACATCCATTACATCTTGTGATTCAAAAGGAAGGCTTCCCGACATCCATTCGTATAAGGTGACGCCGAGCGAATAGAAATCTGAGCGGTAATCGGGGATCATTCCCGTTCTGCCCGTCTGTTCTGGAGAGATATAGGACAAAATGAAGTCAGGCCTGCCTGTTGTTAATGGAAGCGGACTCTTGTTAAGTTCAGTTGAACACATTCGAATATCAATAAGCTTCACTTCATAGGTATCGGGATTAGCGATGAGATGAAAGGGGGTTATTTCATTGAGTATTATTTTTTCACGATGTATTTGCATCAGGCTATCTGCTGCCGATACTGCGATGGCCAGCAACGCTTCATGCATAAAAGGGTTATCGCGCATGCGCAATACTCGATCTAGCGTACTGCCTCCGATATCCTGCAAAATCAGAACAGGTCTGTCTGCTAACATTTCCAGACTGTATGCTTCTAACGTTCCTCGTCCGCCGAGCTTAACGAGCAACTCATACTCATGCTGAAATGCAGCAACCACGTTTGGTCCTGGATAGATGTCACATGTGGTTTTGGCGATAACCGTAATGTTATCCGCTTGGCGAATCATTCTATATAGGTTTATATCATCATAACTGCCTATTTCATCGATCATTTGATAACCTGATATCTCAATCAAGAAGTCGCACTCCCCAGTTGCTAGATATGGAAAGAATTCATTATTTAAATATAGATAGGGCGTGTCTGAAAACCCGTTCAGTGGCACCTTTCACCGCCTTTTCGCCCCCTGCTTCGTTCCGTTTGCTTGACGTACCCCGGTACGCCTTCACAAACGCGCCTTGCATGGAACGAAAATTCGGCAAAATTTGCTGTCCTCAGAGTTCTCAGACACGCCCTAATCAATTAAAGGAAGCCCAGAAGAAATTTAACTTCATTATAGCATTGGCTCTTCTACTATGAATACCGCGTTCGTGCTTGGAATAAAAAAACAGACCATCCGATGGAAAGTCTGCTCGTTACATTCACTTAAACATCCGTTTTCGATGATTGCTCCCAATTTTATACCAATATTTAGTATGTTCATCCTTGAACAGTCGAATGCCTACCAATCGGAAAGGTGTCCAAATCTCYCGAAACATGATATACTCAGCCATTGTTTTCACCTCAAAAATAATTCTTATTATCTATTTACCTTTAGCATTTCTATCATTTACATGATACTAATTACCTATAAACAGTATAATCCAAATTATCCCTTTTATATAGTGAGAGTTGTCATTTTCTTGTCATATGACAACAATCTGTCAGCATATACGTAAAAAATGGGCTGTCCCAACCGTAGATTAATCTACTTTTGAGACAGCCCATTAGTATGATAGAAATATAAATCCAATTGCTTAACAAGCTATACGGATATGACAATTCCAAAATATTTACGTAATGCTTCCGCATATTCCTCTTGTGTAGAAGGTGTAACTACCTGAACGCCCTCTGTCGTAAATATACGAAACTCTTCGCCTGCGATCGTATTTCTTCCTTCAGCTGTCCGAATGGCTGCCATCGGCGTGCTCACAAATATCGAATCTTGTGCATGCTCACACCAGTAGGAAGTCATAATGAAATCCTGCGGCAGCTGCG
Organism: Paenibacillus sp. 01L418; assembly: GCF_056400045.1. NCBI lineage: Bacteria > Bacillati > Bacillota > Bacilli > Caryophanales > Paenibacillaceae > Paenibacillus > Paenibacillus sp. 01L418. Next base: position 13,785 of record NZ_JBFTSN010000044.1, on the reverse strand, counting down.
GTTCCTCGGTAAAGGTATAAAGGCGGCTCCATTCCCCCTTCTTCCTCTCCAGCAGCACCCAGCCAAAAAAGGCATCCCGCTCCAGCTGATACGCTTCATTCTTTTGCTCATGGACGACATTTTCTACCAAAAGGATCGGGTTTTGTGGTGCAATACCGCCTACTCCCACATCGCATAGATACGGCTTTCCTTCAGCTAATACCTGTAAAATATGATGCCTGCGTTTTGGCGGTGTCTGTGTTTCATCACGCCAGAACCGGGCAAAATAGTTCGTCACGTTAAAGCCGAGCTCGGCTAGCAACCAACCAAACAGTGCATTCAACTCAAAGCAATAGCCACCGCGCTGCTTTGTAACGATTTTATTGAACAGGTCGGGAATTTCCAATGATAGCGGAACCCGATTTATAATATCTAAGTTTTCGTAGGGTACGGTATGTACATGGCAGTTCTGGAGCTCCGTAAGTGTTGCCAAACTGTTGTCGATCGGGCCTTTATAACCTATTCGTTCAAGATACGCCAATACTTCAGGTTTCCATTGCTTGTGGTCAATTACCATTTTATCTACCCCTCGCTGTTCGTAGACTTGTTATTTATTTCATCATATCTTCCTGCATCGACTAATGGCAAGACAAGCGCTACAATTAAAGAAAATCAGTAAACATACGGTATTCAAAATAAATCATTTACGGGAGGCTATTTATTTTGGGGACAAAAGATAACTTTACAGGCAAAGCMACAATTTACTCCGAATACCGTTCCAATTATCCAATAGCTTATATTAACTATCTTATTCAGAGCAATAACCTATCACGGGATCATACTGTAGCCGATATTGGTTCCGGCACTGGAATACTTACGAAGCAGCTGCTGGATCAAGATTTAAAGGTCATTGCCATTGAACCTAATGAGGATATGAGATCCACCGCAGAAAAAGAATTAAATCATTATGCTAAGTTTACCTCTATAAATGGTGCTGCTGAGCATACGCCGCTGCAAGGCCAAAGTATTGATTTAATTACGGTTGCCCAAGCCTTTCATTGGTTTGACAAGGAGCAGTTTAAGCTCGAGTGCCAAAGAATACTAAAACCAGATGCTAACGTTGCCTTAGTGTGGAATAGCAGAGATGCTTCAAGCGAGCTCGTTATTGAAAACGCAGCGATCTGCCAAAAGTATTGCCCTGCATTTAAAGGATTTAGCGGCGGTATCGATAAGACTCCTAACGTGTATGAGCAGTTTTTCCGAAACGGTAGCTATGAATTTAAAGTATTTGAATACCATTTGGAATTTGATTTAGACCATTTTATTGGACGTAATTTATCCGGCTCCTATGCGCCAAAAGAGACTGACGAACAGTATGAACCGTTTATTCAATCCCTCTCCGAGCTGTATGCAAAATACAGCAAAAACGATGTACTTATCATGCCGAATCTAACACGCAGCTATATGGGTAACGTCTAAATCAAGTAATCACGTACTGCTATATATCTAAAGGGGCTGTCCCAAAAGTAGAAATCTACATTTGGAACAGCCCTTGTTTTGTTTATGGAGGCTTGGACAAAGCGAATGCCTGAGTGAATCACTGTTAACTATGTGCTCCTTTGCCCGGAATTTGTATTGGATTTATCGCTAACGAACCTAGCAGCTCTTATTTAATCGATTCGTAATGGATTAAATATGTAACGAACTCCAGCGTCGCTATTTTGAGAAAAACAGCTCCTAACCCCTCATACAGCATGCCATAACGTTAATCAGGTTCGTTAAAATTTAAAAGATGCCGTTTTCTGCCTAATAAGTATATTACGATTCGTTAGAGAAGTAATCAATCGAAATTATCTGCTTACTAAATTTGAGAAACCATAAAAAATTGAGTAAACTATAGGTAATAAAGGAGGCGTATGCTTATGGCCGATTTGGCAGCAAATATGGAAATTGGAATTAGTACTTTTTTGGAAACGACACCGGACCCGGTGACCGGAGTAATCATGAGCCATGCTGAACGTCTGCGCAATGYGGTTGAGGAAATTGTGCTCGCAGATCAAGTTGGACTAGATGTTTATGGTATTGGGGAGCATCACCGTGCTGATTACGCTGGCACTGCGCCTGCGGTTGTACTGGCAGCAGCAGCTCCTATGACCAAAAATATTAGACTCACCAGCGCCGTTACCGTTCTGTCCTCAGACGACCCGGTTCGTGTATTTCAACAGTTTTCCACACTCGATGGTCTCTCGAACGGCAGAGCCGAGATTATGGCAGGGCGGGGATCATTTATTGAATCCTTCCCGCTATTTGGGTACAGCTTAGAAGATTATGATGAATTGTTTGAAGAGAAGCTAGAGCTGCTTCTTGCTATTAGAGATTCCGAAAAGGTCAATTGGCGCGGTGGACATCGTCCTGCTATTCATAATCTACCTGTATACCCGCGGCCAGTTCAGACCCCGCTTCCCGTTTGGATCGCAAGCGGAGGCAACGCACAATCTGCGATTCGCGCAGGCCTGCTCGGCCTTCCTATCGCCTTCGCTATTATTGGCGGGATGCCTGAAAATTTTGCACCGCTGGTCGATCTTTACAAAGAAGCAGCTGCAAAAGCTGGCCATGATCCTAGCAAGCTGCAAATCGCCACACATTCACACGGTTTTGTTGGTGAAACTACGGAGCAGGCAGCCGATTTATTTTTCCCGCCAACTCAGGCCCAGATGAATGTCATTGGTCGTGAACGCGGCTGGGGGCAGCATTATAGCCGTGCAGCTTATGACTCTGCCCGCAGCCTTCGAGGCGCTTTATATGTGGGTGATTCTGAATATGTTGCGGAGAAGATTCTTTTGCTGCGCAAAAATCTAGGCGTTACTCGATTCTTCCTGCATGTGAATGTAGGTACGATGCCGCACCGCGAGGTACTGCGAGCAATTGAACTGCTCGGCACTAAGGTCGCCCCAATTGTACGCAAGGAGCTTGCAAGAAGCGAAGGAAAGCAATAAAGAAGATAGCCATTATCTAAAAATAGAAGTGTGCGGGCCTGCGATGGCCAGTGCAATTCTTTTTTTAGGTTGGGTAAATCTTCTAATAAAAGGAAAAACAAAAAAGACAGAGAAATAGTACACAATCCGTCACTTAAGGAGCCTGTGTATGAATCATCTTTCTCGCAAACAAATACAGCAAATTCAGCATATGTTTCCCTCATTCGCCCATCTTCCTGCTGAGAGCTGGGAAGCTGCACAGCTATTATCCATTAATCCGGCTACCTCGCATTCCATTCGCGAAGGCCATATTTTGCAGCATGCTATGTTTATTGTCAGCGGTCAAATTCGAGTGTTTAAGCTGAGTCAAACAGGCAGAGAAATTACTTTATACCGGGTACATAGCGGTCAGTGCTGCGTCCTTATGATGGCAAGCATATTGGGCGAGACTGAATATGAAGCATCGGTTGCGATAGAGGAGGAAACGGACGTGTTGCTGCTGCCCGTTTCCGTATTTCGAGACTGGATGAACACGATCAAACCCATAAGGCAATATATTTATAAACAATTTATTGATCGAATGACGAATGTGACAAAGCTGCTGGAAAATGTCGCTTTCCAGCCGCTCCCTTATCGCATTGCGGACTATTTAATTTCGGAATCTGTGAAGGGAGATTGCTTGCGGCTTACTCATGAACAACTAGCTATAGAAATTGGGACATCACGCGAGGTCATTACCCGCATTTTAAAAAGCTTCGCGGAGCAAGGAGCGATTGCATTAAGCAGAGGAAAGATCACCATATTGGATCGCGGCATCTTAAACCGTATAATAGAACAGCATTTGTGACAATGTCACTGAGATTTGAATCGCTCTCCCCTACAATTAATAAGGAATCAATCCTATTTAACGGGAGGGTACATGATGACCCATTATTACGATCGTTCGAATTTAAGCCGGATTCCAGAGCTGATTAAGCTCGTTCCACAGGCTGCAGGTTCCTTTTTAGCTTTTGAAAAAGACGTTTATCATGCTTCTGATGCCATACCTGCAAAAATGAAAGAGCTCATTGCTGTAGCCGTTGCTCATGTGACAGGATGCCCCTATTGCATTGATATGCATGTGAAGAAATGCAAGGAGCTAGGGGGCACGCGGGAGGAAATAGTAGAGGCCGTTTTGGTTGCAGCATCCACAAGAGCAGGCGCAATTCTCAGCCATGCGACCCATGCCTTAATCTCATTTGAAGAAGACGATAACAAACGATCACACAAGAAAGCAGAGCAATCATCCTCAGCGCCGGACTGTTTCTGTTAAGTTTATTTCTTCAAATTAAAAAGCAGCAGCCCCCATTTGTTGTCGCGGGGGCTGCTGCTTATTCCATCAATCCAGAAACGGGCTAACCGTTATGCTTTCGACACTAATCTCGCCATTTCCGCCTGTGAGTCTAATGATATTATCATCACCTGGCTCTAGCTGAACGGTAATACTAGCAAGGCCGCTATAGTCCAGCAGACTTCCTGTCGACAGTGCATTAAGCAAGGAATAATCATGACCATTCACGGTCAGGTTTAGTTTGGCGAGTCGCTCTGCTGTTGCATAACGAATATGAATGGCCGCTCTTCCGCCTTTTTCTCCGTCGATAGTTTGAAACTCACAATAAGAGCCCGCGATATCCAAACGATTAACGACACTTTCTCCTTGCTCGTTTGTTTCAACAACCGCTCCTCCGTCCACACGGCTGGCAGAGTAGGTTTTCTGATTTGTGTTAGGAGCCGGAGCATCCCCTACAGGCTTGACGCCTTCTTTGGTTTGAACGACGGTCTGAATCGTTCCATCTTCATTAAAATACAAATAATCAATACACATGCTTCTTAAATTGCCTTGGCCCGAAATTTCCTGATTGTGATAAAACAAATACCACTGCCCCTTAAACTCCGCCACAGAACCGTGAGTAGTTGAACAGCCAGTCGGCTCTAGAAAAATACCTCTATATGTCCATGGTCCAAGCGGATGCTTGCTGGTAGCATATCTCATGCGGTTGTTTCCATCTAAATTATCGGCGTAGGTCAGATAGTAGAGATCAGCCCTTTTGAAAACCCAAGCCGCCTCATGAAAATCCTCCAGTCCTTCCATCTCGCGCATTTCGCCTTTAATGGACATCATATCGTCGTTCAGCTCGCCGCCCTCGCATCTGCTGCCCCCGCCGTAATACATATAAGCACGTCCATCATCGTCAACGAGCACGCATGGATCAATGAGTGCAAATCCGCCCAGTCCCGAGATATAACCTTGATCCTTAAAACCGCTTCCTGGTTTTTGACTCGTCGCCACACCGATTTTCCATGTATCATTCCAATTTGACCCGCTGGGATGCGGGTAATAGAAATAATAGGTTCCGTTTTTGTAGGCGCAATCGGGCGCCCACATGAAGCCGCCTTCCGGCCTGCCCCATGCTACATCGTCCGAACGAAGGATTTCACCCTCATCCAACCAGTTCACCATATCGGAAGAGGAGTACACATGGTATCGATCCATTAAATCACAGCCTCTTGCCGGGTCCATATCATGTGAAGCATAAATATAAACCTTGCCGTCCTCCCAAACATGAGCAGAAGGGTCAGCCGTATATATTGTAGTTATTATCGGATTTTGAGATGTTAGCTTCACACGTTCATGTTCTACTGGAATACCTTCATTTTTTATCATGTTCATCTATTCCTCGCTCTCCAGCCTATATTTTATAAACTTAACCAAATGATTAGCTTACTCCAGCATAACTCGACTTACCTATACGTCACCATGAGACGATATTAAACAATCTAGTCGATTTGAATAGCATCTTCATATGCCACGTTCATTACATTTGTTTTAAAAGGCCAAATAAAAAAAGAGCACCGTCAACGGTACCCTCCAAAAAAATTAATAACTATATTCCGACACGGATCTTAAACGGTCGTATACTTCCCGCGGCAGCGTATTCCCTTCAGCTTCAAAAGCAAGCCATACCGCTCCGACAACCGGTTCAATCTCGAGCTTAACTAATGATGCATCTGGAGCACAGCTTTTGACAGCTTGTTCGATATACGGGTGAATAAAACTTGCCTCTCCCCTAGTTAGTACGCTGCCAGCAAGGACAACATCGAACTTGTCCGCCTCCATCCTCAGACGTTGAATGACAGCCCGCGCCGACTTGCCCAGCTCCTCCCCCTGCACTCGCAAAATCGTTAATGCAACCTCATCTCCCTGTTCTGCTGCTTTAAACAGCAGCTTCACCGTTCTAAGCGGAGGTGTTTTATCGTGATTCAAATAATCATTGAACATGCTCTCCACACTGTCGTAGCCTTGGTCCTGCAGCAGAAGGTTCGTCAATATAGTCGGCCGCTCCCGCCCATCCCAAGCCCGGATAACCGAGCGGAAAGCTTCAATGCCTAAGTCGCTGCCACCGCCGAAATCTCCGAAAGCATAAGAGAAGCCTCCACACTGATAAAACTCATTCTGAGAGTTAACGCCCGCGCTGTTCGTTCCCGCACCACAAATCAGTACAACGCCATACGGCTGATCCGTTCCCGCTCGAAGAGCTATCGCTGTATCGCAATTCACTTCATGCTTCGCAAATCCCAGTTCTGCGATCATAGGTCTCAATATTTCATAATCTGCTTCCCTGTCTGCACCAGCTAATCCAAAATAAGCGAACTGAATGTCACTGCGTACTACATTTGCTTCTTGTAATGCCATCTCAACCGATTCGCGTATGTTGCGTTTGGCCGCCTCATAATCAACCTGATGATTGCCGTTACCGCTATTCCCTTTTCCTACAATTCTGCCCGACTCATCTGTAATTAGCGTGTACGTCTTGCTGCCGCCGCCATCTACACCCAAGTAATATTTCAACGGATACACTCCCTTGATTTCATGTTTGTTATTGCCTCAAAGAAGTTGTCTCCCGAATAACTAGCTCTGGGCTCAATTGAACAGTGACATTTCTTTTGGCTGCACCGCTTATGCTCTTCAGCAGCAGTTCAACCCCCATCCTTCCAATTTGCGCGGCCGGCTGGCGCATCGTCGTCAGCTTCGGGTGAAACTCCGTGGCAAGAATCTGATCATCAAATCCAATGATCGAAATTTGCTGAGGTATTCGAATTCCTTCAATTATAAAAGCATTCATAGCGCCGAGCGCCATATTATCATCGGACGCGAATACCGCAGTCGGCAGTCTGCCAGCGTCCATCCAGCCCCGAGCAATTCGATAACCCGTAGATATTTCAAAATCTCCGCGCTCCACACAGAAGGGTGTTATGCCCGCTTCTTCCAATGCGGCATGGTATCCTCGTTCACGCTCTCGACTGCTCAAAAACAGCTCTGGACCACTAATATGTGCGATATCCCTGTGCCCCAAATCAATTAAATGTTTGGTTGCTTCATATCCACCATAAAAATTGTCTACGATGACAGAGGTAGCAGGCGAATTCATCTGCTGATTATCGAGCATGACAAATGGAATTCGGTTTCTCTTAAGCTCTAGTACGTACTCATCCTCACGTATGGGCGACAATAAGATGACGCCATCGACACGTCCTTCCTGAAATAATGATCGATGGATGTGATCGTCCTCTTCTGTTGAAATCGATAATGCAAGAAAGTAGCCATTTTCCGCAAGTCGATCATTAACCTCCTTGACGACCGCATCGAGAAACGAGTCATGCAAAGTTGTTAACGCTAGTCCGATTATGCCTGTTTTTCCTCGTGCAAGACTCCTTGCAGACGCATTAGKGTGATAATCAAGCTCCTTCATAGCCTGAAGAACCCGCTCCCGGTTGCTCTTTCTGACACTTGGCAAATTGTTTAATACCCTTGATACCGTCACAATGGATAATCCTGATTTTTTGGCAACGTCCACAATGCTTACCTTCATAAGAACGCCTTCCTCAGACTAGTAGTAATCATGCTTTGTATAAAATGGAGGGGAGCAGCCTCAATCGCCCCTCCCCTTAACCCATTACTTATTCACTCTTGCCAAAAGATCCTTCAGCTTCTGTTCAATGACTGGCAGCACATCCTCAACCTTCTGCTTTCCGTTCTCTACACCTGAAAGTTCATTGATGAACAGCTCATTGATTTGAGAGTAATTGGAAATTAAATGATTGTATGATTCGAAGCCGTATTTATAAGCACCCTCGAATACTTGCTTAATACCTGCTGGATCGATGCCTTCAAAGTTGCTGTAATACTTTTCAGCAGCTGCTTGGTTGACCGGAGGATTGCCTCCGCTAAGCTCGATCGATTTCTCCTGAATTTCAGTTGTAACCAAGAACTTAATCCACTCCGCAGCTTCCTTCGGATGTTTCGAATCCTTAAGTACAAATAATGGATCCACGTAAAGCACGCTTCGCACATCACCTTTTGGACTTACTGGAACCGCAGCAACACCTACTTTAAAGTTGAAATCTGCAGCGGCAGCAAGGCTCCATGAACCAACTACAGACATCGCGATTTTACCCGATAGGAACGGATCACCGAATTGCCCGGATACGGATTGGGAGAATGCTGGCGTTGGTGACACTTTCAAATCATGAATGAGACCATAAAGTGTTTTGTAAGCATCAATCACATCAGGCTTAGTCAGATTAATTTCGGAAGGTTTGCCGCCATTTGTCCATGTATCATCAGAGTAGACATTTGCACCGAAGTATTGAGGACGTTGGTCGCGCTCACCGAATCCAAAGTCGACGCCATATTGAGCTTCCTCCAAATTTTCAGAGTCTACGGTCAGCTTCTTCGCATATTCGACCATTTTGTCGAATGTCCAGCTTTTATCCTCGTAATCAGTTGGAGGGTAAGGAAGTCCCGCTTTATCAAAAAGATCCTTGTTGTACAGCATCACGGTCACGTAGCTGTTTAACGGAATACCATAGGTTTTACCATCAACCTTGTAGATGTTCATTACATCTTCCGGAATATTGTAGTCTGCTGCTTTGAAATCCTCAAAATAAGGGGTCATATCCATCAGCATATCTTTGTTGTAATATTCCATAAAACCGCCATAACCCCAGTGAGAGGTTACGTCCGGCGCATTTTTCGCAGCAATGGACGATTGCAGCTTGGAATCAAACTGTTCATAAGGTGCTTTAGTCACTTTTACTTTAATGTTCGGATGTTTTGCTTCAAACTCTGGAATCAGCTTCTCTACAAACGTTCTGTCCGGCGAGTCAATCGTATAATGCGTGATCGTTACCTGTTTTTCTTTACCGGAACCCTCGTTTCCGCCGTTTGAGCAAGCGGTTGCAAACATCGATAATGCGAGAATAGCGGTAATGGATAACCATTTCTTGTTCTTCATTCTAATTTCCCCCTTGGTTTTATTAGATTTCATACAAGCAAGCTAAAACGCTTAAAAAACTATTTAATGCCTGTAAGTACGATTCCCTCAACGAATCTCTTCTGTGCTACCGCAAACAACACGATAATTGGCAGTACGGAAAGAATCGAAGCGGCCATCAGTAAATTCCAAGGCGCTAAACGAAACTTCGATGACAGCATAGCAGCCATCCCTACTGGAAGCGTGAAGTTCTCCTGCGAATCTAAGTAAAGTACAGGGGTGAGCAGGTCATTCCAACTCCAAATGAATGAAAATATAGCAACCGTAGCGAGTGCTGGTCCTGCTAAAGGCAGTGTAATATTCCAGTACAGTCTGAACTCACTGCAGCCGTCAATCCGGCCGGCGTTATAAAGCTCGTCAGGCAGCGTAGAGAAAAACTGTCGCAACAAAAAAATCATATAAGCTGACCCAAAGAAAGCGGGCAGAATAAGCGGCAATAACGAATCATGCAGTCCCAGATTCATAAATAATAAGAACTGCGGAATCATGATCGCTGGATAAGGAAGCATCAATGTGCTGAGCACTAGCATGAACATAAGCCCGCTGCCTTTTCCCTTATATCTAGCAAATCCAAAGGCAACGAATGATGAAGAAAGCACCGTTCCAATAACTGTGAATATGCCAACAATCAAGCTGTTCTTATATTGCTGCCCGAATTTAATTTCGGTATTGGTAAACAATTCACGGAAATTTTCCCACGCAAACACTTTTGGAATAATTGTTGGGGGAAACATAAGCATTTCTTTCGTCGTCTTCAGAGATGTCGAGAGCATAAACCAAACCGGTRACAGCATCGTAATTGTTACCGCTAATAAAATAAGAAATCCAACAATTTGCGAAAGCTTTAGCTTTCTTTTGACAATAATCCGCTTTGAGGTCGCGTCATGGGTCACTTCACTCATTTACTGCCCCCTCCTTCGTAGTAAACGTAACGTTTCGACGTCCTCATGATAAAGTAGGTTACAACGAGTACTGCAACGAGAAGGATCCAGGCCATGGTAGACGCGTATCCGTAGCGGAAATTTTTGAACGCATTGATGTAAATGTTGTACACGTAAAACCATGTAGAGTAGTTCGGTCCACCACGCGTGATGGTATAGGCCTGTGTAAACACTTGGAAGGATTCAATGACACCGATGATAAGCTGGAACAGAAAAACGGGCGAAATCATTGGAAAGGTTACGTTCCAAAATGTTTTCCACCGGCCAGCACCGTCGAGCCTTGCTGCCTCCAGCAGATGAGCCGGCACACCTTGGAGCCCTGCTAGGAAAATAAGCATACCTGCGCCGAGTCCCCAGAACGACATAATGATGAGCGCCCACAAAGCGTAATTCTCATCCAGGAACCAGTGGATGGGGTCAATTCCGAAAAAAGATAATCCATAGTTAAACAATCCCGCCTGTGGATTAAACACCCAAAACCATAACAAGGCCATGGATACGCCTGAAATCATACTTGGAAAATACATCGCTGTTCGGAAAAAACCGTTAAAAGGAATTTTCTGATTAATCAAGATTGCAAACATAAGTGATAAAAATAACGTAATAGGAACACTAATAAGCGTGTACTTGAGCGTAACCATTATCGAATTATAAAACTGTTCATCCTGAAAGAGCTCTTTGAAATTGTTTAATCCCACGAAAACAGGCGGGTTAATAATATCGTAGTCTGTGAAGCTGTAGTACAATGATGCGCCTACTGGATATAAAGCAAATATGAGAAAACCAATAATCCATGGCGAAATAAATAAATAAAAGTGTTTGTTTTCCCGTCTCTGAAATTTGCTGTTCTTCAGTAAAACCGCCCCCTTCCATTTGGTTTCCTATTCCTTTTGGCCTTAAAAGAAGCAAATTTAAAAAACTCTTAATCGCTCTCTTGTATGTCCCCTTTTTTCCACCATTACTTTGCTTCTGCATTTCTTCGAAATCGCTTTTCAAATCACCTCTTTTTCTCTCTGTTATTGCTTTTCATTCACGAAAGTTAAACCGCTTTAATATTCAACATGAGTTTATACCGACATTCAAAATATGTCAATTAATATTTTTTTTGTTTATTATGGATTATAGATTCCCTTTACTTAGTACAAAAACGTACGGTTTCTGTTTTTGTCTTTACTTGTCTCTTATAAGTATCTAACGTGTATTTTGTCGTATATTTTGTTTAAACGTTTAAACTTTATTATGTGAAAGCGCTATTCAATTATCGGGTTTTATTTTAATATAGGCAGAAGTTATTTGAAAACTCGTGTTTAAATGAGATAATAAATATGAATGCGACTGTTTATCATAATACACGGCAACTCCATATCGAGGGCTTAATATCATAGAAGAAATGAGATGAAGTGGAATGAATAAGGAAATTAAAATCTTGGCTATTTCGGGGAGTCTTCGTCAAAACTCCTCAAATACATCGCTAATGAAGGCTGTCATCGGATTAGCCCCCGCAAACATGAAATTTACTATCTATGGCGGGTTAGGCGACCTTCCGCATTTCAACCCTGACATGGATCTAGATGAAGGACCGGTGCCTGTCAGAGAGCTAAGAGCACTTCTTGAGGAAACGGATGGCGTGCTTATATGTACACCCGAATATGGGAACGGTGTGCCCGGCGTTTTGAAAAACGCGCTGGATTGGCTTGTATCCACAACGGCGTTTATGAATAAACCTACAGCGGTAATTAGTGCCTCACCTACTCCAATGGGCGGGGACAAAGCTCATGCTTCACTTCTGCTTACTCTTAAAATGATTAATGCTGATATTGTTGAGGGCGGGACATTAATTATTCCACATATTACTTTGAAGCTTAATAAAGAAGGCATGATTAACGATTCCCAATTAAAGCAGGAGTTAATAACCGCGCTTCAATCACTTGAGCAGGCTTGCTACTAGACTTAATAGCGACTCAGCCAAAATAAATAGAAAGAGCCCGCGCAATCACTATATAAATAGTAATTGCGCGGGCTCTTTTGCTCATGATTCTTAAACTTAACGCCCTCTAGGCGCTCCCGTCGATTTCCTCACCATTAACTCCGGATCAAACTCCATGATCGTATTTCTTTTTGGAGAATCCTTGATTAGCTTCAGCAAAATATCTACACCCTGCCGCCCAATTTTCTCAAATGGCAAACGGATGGTTGTTAGCGCAGGATGGAATTCTTCCGCATAGATCTGATCGTCGAAACCTACGACGGATACATCTTGAGGAATGCGAACCCCTTCGTTTTTGAACGCGTCCATTACGCCTAGGGCCATAAAGTCATCTGCTGCGAATACAGCTGTGGGCAGCTTGCCTGCATCGATCCAGCGCTTGGCAATGGCGTAGCCTGAAGGAATATCAAACGATCCTTGCTCCACTTCAAAAGGCTGCAAACCTGCTTCTTCGAGCGCGAACAGAAACCCTCTCTCACGCTCACGGCTGCTCAGAAACGGATCTGGCCCGCTAATATGAGCAATTTCGGTATGTCCAAGGTCGATGAGATGTTTGGTTGCATCATATCCGCCTTTGAAATTATTAACAATAACAGAAGGAACCGTCGGATTGCGCTGCTGATTATCAAGGATGACAAAAGGAATTTTCCGCTTCTTCAGCTCCATCACATATATATCTGCATTAATTGGCGAGAGCAAAATAACTCCATCTACACGGTCCTCTTGAAACATCGAACGATCGAATGAATCTTCGTCCCCCTGCGAGATGGAGAGTGCCAGGAAATAGCCCTGCTCTGCCAAGCTATCATTAATTTCTTTGACTACAGCGTCAAGAACAGTATCATGCAATGTCGTCAAAGTTAGACCGATAATACCGGTTTTGCCGCTTGCAAGACTGCGGGCTGATGCGTTCGGATGATAGTCCAGGTCCTTCATGGCCTGCAACACTTTTTCTTTATTTTTCTGGCGCACGGATGTCGACTTATTAAGAACTCGGGATACCGTTACAACCGACAATCCTGACTTCTTGGCAACATCGAATATACTAACCTTCATTGATGAACCGCTCCTGTTAAACGCAATTTACATAAACATACCACATTTACCACTAGATTTCACATAAGTTGAGACTTTATTAGAGTAAATTTATGTTTTATTCCATTGACAGGTCTATATTCTGGTTTTGACCGTAAAAGGCACCTCGCATCCCTGCTCAATTGTGGATCGGCATATAAAAGCTTTGCATAAATCGAATAGAAAAAAAGAACCGTCACGTGGAAGGAGGCCACTGAAAAAGTCCGTTAGATATAAAGGCACAGACCCTCAATATTTTGAGGGCGCTGTGCCTTTTTTCTTGTATACTTTCAGTATCACGTCGGAAGGGTGAATATCATGTTCCAGCCTCAACTCTCATTTGCACTTAGTCCGTACACAGCGCTGTACGACCTCATCGTGCCAAAAGACAACATGTTGCGTCAGATTAACGAACTCGTCGACTTCTCCTTCATCTACGACGAGTTGAAAGCTAA
>NZ_JBFTSN010000043.1:0-41678 GCF_056400045.1 Paenibacillus sp. 01L418 | reverse complement strand
AAATTAATGACCATGTAAGCAAAGGAATGATCAGAGGCAGTATTCTTTTCTTATAAAATCCTTTATAGGACTTCACTTCGATTCTCAAAATCATGGCACCGCTGATCATAAAAAATACCGGAACAGCAAAGCGGCAAATTGAGTTGAACACATTGCTGACCCACCATGAGGTTGTCGTAAAGTCATTCGTTCGGGTCAGCAAGGATGCAGTAATATGAAGCACGATGACGGCTACTATGGAGAGAATCCTTAATAAATCAATATACATAATTCGATTATTTTGAACATGGGCTGTGCTGCTCATAATGTCCCTCCAATATTATCTCGAACTTGCCACTGTATTTGGGCTAATGGATGCGACGCCCTTGCGTTCGACAAAACCCCATCCTTCATCATTGTCGAAATATTTGAATGTTCCAATGATGTTAATGTAGAGGAGCACAAATCGGTAAGTGAACAATTCCAACTGACTAAATCCGAACATCTTAATATAATCTAGCAACGAATAATTACTGCCATATTTTTTGCACAAATAGAGTGATATCACGATTTGAATTGCATTCACTAACATCGTGACAAGGAATAGTACAATCGCTGCCCATATGCCGCTGCCCGATGTAATGGCGTGCGCCATGTGGAAAATCGTCGTAAATGCGGTTAACGTACCAAGTACGAAGCCGTCTATTGCAAAAAACAAGCTGACGCCGATGCTGAAGCTCCGAGATAATTTCGACCAATAAATGAGGATACAATCCACAAACGCTTTCTGCCAACGAATACGCTGCTTGTAGAAGTTTTTCATATTTTCCGGACATTCGGTGTAGCATACCGCCTCCGGCGCATAGACCAGTCTTTTTTTGAGTTTATTTGCTTTCATGTACTCGTGGATTTTTAAAGTGATGTCGATATCCTCGCCAACCGTGCTTCTGAACCCGTTCACATCAAACATGAGTTCTTTGTAGAAGGCTCCGAATGCCCCTGAGATAACGACGATGGAGTTAAATAGCGATTGTGTTAATTTGCGGACGTAGAAGCTGTGGATATAACTAATGACTTGGCTCTTTATAATGCCTTTTCCTATAAATTTCTCCATAATGACGCCGTCTTGTCGTTCTGCGCCTTGTACGATTTTGACGGTTCCCCCTAGGGCAATAATGTCGCTTTCGTGAAAATATTGGTTTACGTATTTTAAGGAGTTTACTTCCAGCATACTGTCAGCATCAAGCGTAATAACAATTTCTCCATTCGCATAATCGATGCCAGCATTGAGTGAATCGGCTTTGCCGCCATTCATTTTGTCCATGACGTAGATGTTGGGAAATTTGCTTGAACGGTAAAAACCTCTAATTCTTTTATATTTCAGTTTTTGACTAGCCTTTCTGTAATCATTCCGAAGGTCCAATAGCTCTTGCAGCTTGTTAAAGGTTCGATCTTTAGAGCCGTCATTTACGATAATGATCTCATGATTCTGATAATGCAGACCCTGCATCGCATCGATGCAATTTTTGATCGTAAGCTCCTCGTTATACGCAGGAACCAGGACCGATAACGACTTCTCATCAAGCTCGTTATTGAGCTTTCGCACCTTGCTGAAGAACAACGGAATAACCGTATACAGCAGTTGAAAGATGAGAAAAACAACGGTTGTCGCATACAGCATGTACTGAATAACTATCCACTCCTTCATTTAGCAATGGCGATTACGAACCATTGCTACGTTTCTTTTTCTACTTTCAACCTATCTCATCATTATCAGAATTGTAAAATCTCACCAGTTTTCAATAAAACGAATACATCTGCTATTATCTATCGTTTTCTATCATTTGCTTCGATTTTCTTGCTAAAAGCCAAATATTTAACTTCCAATCATTTGCAGATTTTGTCGAATCGAGGGTGTTGATGGAGGAATGAGCTAATAGTCATTTTTTTTGAAAGCGTATAACCAACCTCCCTAGTGGGTTTTTTCTTGGCAGCTTCTATTAAATAAAAATCGACAAAATCTATAATTTTCACTTTGTAAATGATTTATGAAATTTACGTTTGCTCATTTTCGTCACTATTTTGTCATATTTATATTGAATTATGGTGTTTAAAACCATATTTATGATTTATTAATTCAAAATTTGCATAATAACTACAAATATCTATTCCGCCCTTTTCCAAATGCAAAAAATTCGCCCGAAACCACAAAAAAGAGGCAGTCCAAAGGTTATAAGCCCTTAAGATTGCCTCTTTCAATAACAATTCGTTTCATTGCATAGTAAAGCGTTCACTTCAAGTCCTCAGATTGCTAAGGTCATCATCCTGAAGGCTGAAGCTGCTTTAGCACATTTGCATTTACGGTACGGCTGCCCACCTCGCCATGAAATACAACGCCTTGACGCGATCCATGGAAATCCGATCCACCTGTAACGATCAGGTTGAAGTCCGCTGCAAGCTGCCCGTATCTTTGCTCTTCTTCCGGTCCATGATCCGAATGGAACACCTCGATGCCCTGCACGCCATAACGTACCAGTTCTTCGACTAAAGAATCATTGTTGTATAAACCAGGATGCGCAATAACACTTGTGCCTCCCGCTTCTCTAATCCAGTCAATCGCCTCAAATGGAGTCAATCTCGGTGGATTGACATACGCCGCGGCTCCGGCAGCCAAATAACGATCGAAAGCTTCCTTCATATTTTGAACGAAACCTTTTTGGATAAGTGCAGCAGCAATATGCGGGCGACCAATACTTACTTCGGCTGCTCGGAGCTCTTCCTTCGAGCTTTCACCATGAGCCGCAGCGATAACATCATCCATAGACAGCACAACGCCAAGCTCATTTAATTTAGTTATAATCATTTCATTCCGTTGATCTCTTAGCCCGCGCAAACTCGAAAGACGCGATAACCACTTCTCGTCGTCATTATTCGTGTAATAACCGAGAATATGAATATCCGTTCCTTCTGCCACCGTGCTCACCTCAACACCGGGAACAACCGTAATGTTTAATCGTTCGCCTTCAAGCAATGCTTCAGCTACACCAGCCACCGTATCGTGATCTGTAATAGCAATCGCAGCAAGCCCTGCCTCTTTGGCTAGCCGAACATTATCCGCGGGGCTTTGCATGCCATCAGAAGCCGTCGTGTGCGTATGCAAATCAGCAAGTCCGTTCATTAGAGCCATTGCTGCAAATCCCTCTCTCTCAAAAAACTTAGAAAAGTAACAGCTGATATTGGCAATATAGCCGATTTTAAGTATATCGAATAAAACTGTCGTTGGAACTTGGAATCCGACACTTTAATCATCCGAATTAAATCAAGCGCAACTTCATGTTTTACAGAGGAAGATGAAATAAAAGATATGCCAAGGCCTGCTTCAACAGCAGATTTGACAGCTCCTGTGCTGCCCAGCTCCATTACGATCTTCATCGATGCAGGATCTATATTTTTTTTCCTCAGCTGCTCCTCCATGACAAGTCTTGTCCCCGAGCCTTGCTCACGCAGAACAAACGGATATTCCATCGCTTCTTCCAATGTAACCGATTCTCGATCGGCTAATGGATGCGATTGCGATACGATCAATCTAAGCTCATCGCTCATTACCGCCTCCATATGCATATCGGGATGATTAACAGGAGCTTCAATTAATCCGAAATTAAGCTGATGATTCAAAATATCCTCCATAATTTGCGAGGTATTCATAACTTTCATACTAATCGAAATATGCGGATATTCCTGTCCAAAAGGACCAAGCAAGCGCGGCAGAATATATTCACCTATCGTTAAGCTCGAACCGAGCTGCAATCTTCCCTTAAGCTGCTTCGTGAATGCTGACATCGCCTGATCTGTATCACGTATAAGATCGATGCTCCTCTGCGCGTAAGGCATAAGAGCCCGTCCAGCTTCTGTAAGCTCGATTCGCTTCGTTGATCGCTGAAGCAGCTTCGTGCCAAAATAATCTTCCAGTGACTGCACTTGCATCGTAACAGCTGGCTGAGTCATATGTAATGATTGCGCTGCAGCTGAAAAACTGCCGCGTTCCGCAACCGTGCAAAATATGTGCAGTTGATGAAAATTAAGCGCCATCGTCCAATCATCCTTTCTTCTGGTGCTTATTATACTATAAACCTTGTACAGAATCTTACAACACGCACAAAAAAAGCGTGCAATCTGTTTTAGGATTGGACGCTCCACTCTTTGATATATAGGTACAAAGTCTCATTTTCTTTTTCTGCTGCTTTTGACGAGAGTCATGCGCCGTGAATGGCGAAGCCACGAATAGTAGGACTTTAGATCCCTTAGCTCGATTGTTTCTGACATGCGCCCAAGGAAAGTTACTATGATCATTTTATGTAGCGGAGTTCCGGTTATATCCGTTTCTGTCATCGAATCCGCAAATTCAGCAACAAATACGAGATCGTCGTCAATTAAATAAACGTCCTGCTCATTGCGGTAGTAAGGCTCGATGCGGCCTTGTTTCAAGCATTCCCATAAATATTCAGCTATATCTTCATAACCGGTTTTCTCACTTTCTATCCGGTCAAGCCAACGACTTTTGGCATGGTTTGTAATAACGATATCCGCTACTTTTTTGTCACCTAGATCAATATAAAACGACTCATATGTGTTCCATCTTCTCGTCATTCTATCTTTCACTTCGCAACCCACTCCTTCCAAAGAACCAGGGCTTTTATACTATGAATTTAATTCCATTCTATCACGATTGTCCGAGATTACAACAAAAAATTAAAGTCCGACCATTTTTGTAAGTTTCTGGCTATTATAATAAAAAAAAGACGTTTCTCAGTGATATTGCACACCGTGAAACGTCTTTTAGTGCATTTTTTGAAGTTTTTACCAATATTTCCTTCGTTATGCGATTGATTAGCTTTACGAACAACGTCATCAGACGAGTGTTTTCGACTAAACCTTTACAAACTATAAAATCTAGTTTTATCTTCGCTGTCTTTGCTGTACTCTGTCTTAATCTCGTTTCGATACGATCGTTCAATCTTCCGTACGTACGAGAGCTTCCCCATCTGCCGCACAGCCTCTTCAGAGCGTTCCGCATTCATATACATCACAACGTAATGCATCTTCCGCGACATATAATGAACCGTCCCGAACCTCTCCAGTGATCTTGCCGCTTTCAAATCACTTACCCAAACGATATAACCTGTTCGATCCGGTAGCATCTTTTCCCTCCTAAAAGGTTTGCKTAGCAAACCTCACTTCGTAAGCATTTACCTGGGTTTGCGGAGCAAACCTCACTTCGTAAGCATCTACTTAGGTTTGCGGAGCAAACCTCACTTCGTAAGCATTTACCTAGGTTTGCGGAGCAAACCTCACTTCGTAAGCCTATGCTTCTTCCTTGTTCGCTCTTATGGCTTCTAACTTAACCGCAACCGCCGCTTCCACAGCTGCATGAGCCGCCGCTTCCACAGCTACCGCCGCCGGCAGCTTTTTCATTGCCAGGCACTTTAATATTGTCCGAAACGGACTCCGCTATCATGCGGGATACATCATAAAGCATTTCATCGACGATCTGCTCGGCTAGCTTGAAGCGGCGAACGCTTTCAATTTCGCTTAGCTCTCGTTCGATTTGCTTCACTTTGTCTTTCGCTTCGTTGTAGTCAGGATGAAAGCGCCCGAATCGTTGGCATTCCTCAAACAGTATCTTCGCTTTATCGAACCGTTTGGTAATTTGCTTCACTTCTTCATCTTCATTCACAGCTGACTTCCAATATAAATATTCGGCAACTTCCGCCGATTGATTAATCGAATCACCTAAATCATAGGCGCAAAGCAGCAGCGACGCCATATCGAGAGAAGAAACGCCGCCTTGCGGTTGCTCCAACTGAATAGCCGTTAAACCTTCAGCAGTTGGCATTTATCCACCTCTTTCCCATTCGCTAAATTCTACACTATCATATCATATTTAATTAGCCAATAGATAGAGATTATATTGGGCTGCCTTGGCCTGGTATCACTAAGCACATCTCTTCCCACATATCAGGAGTCAGCCTGATCTGCTCTCGCTGCGGGTCATCACGCAGCAGCCCAACAACGGCCCATCCGTCGCCTTGCTGCTCAAGCTTCTCAGGCACAAACGAACGAAGCTCTCTTTCCATGCGAAGCTGGACGGGCGTTTGCCATTGCAAGGCCTTCTCGATTAATTCTTTTCTTGTCGAATGATGGTATGCACGCAGCTGCTTTGTCCACATGGATGGCACAAGCTCCATTTCTGAAAACAATAGCAGTTTTTTCCTAGCGGCTAAATCACTGAGTTCATAATGATGAAGCGGAAAAGATTCATAAATATAAGAAGGAGCGGGTATTTTTGATTCCTCCTTCGGAAGAAGCTCAAGTAAGCGCGATCCCTCTATATCGATACTAACGAATGGGTATTTATATTCGTCATTCGCAAATTCTGTCTGAACCATTTTTCGTGCGGGATATCCTGCTTTTTGCAAACATGCTCGAATCTCACTTATATGAGACTTTTCAACAATGAAATCCAAGTGACCAAGCTTCTCCATCAATAAAGGGGCTACACCAGAATCATTTTCCACTATTGCCGCCATCTCTTCACTATCGCAGCGCAGCAGCGCAACTTCTGCGAAAAAAGTACGGCTAGCACGGCTCGTCCATACTTCCAACAAAGCGATTACCGTAGAAGGCAAATGATCTCCGCCTGATGCCTGCTCAAGAAAGCTTTGAATGGAGGCTCTTGATCTTCCTTGCTCCAGCGCCCTTGTAATTGATGCTGCTTCAAGACGGTAAACAGAAACCTGCTCATCTGATTTGCGTTCAGCTATCAGCTCCAGCTCCCACCTTATCCAGAAGGGACATTCTGGCTGTACAATTAATTCCCCATTCGGTTGAACAGTAACAACTGCATCAAGCGCCTGCACCTGCATCGGAGGCTCTTTACGTAATGGAGCAGCTGCTTTCCATCTGAAAAAAAACTCATTGTCCGCTGCTTGCTGACAATCTACTAGCTCCATCCAGCCTAGATTATGCCATAAACCAAACCAGCTTGGCCTTGGTTGAGTTCGATTTATGTTTTGCTCCGGGCCTATATCGGCAACAATCCGATTCTCATGAAGCCACGTATCCACACGCTGATTAGAATACCATTCACCTGCTTGAAGACTCGTCAACGAGGCAGCCAAATGGGCGTTTCCACCTGCGGCTGGAAGCAGCAGCGCCAAGCACCAATTCATTAATTGATATTCTCTGACAGTCTCATCAAGCATTAGCCACTTTTTAAGCTGGTCATCATTCCATTTCAATGCCCCATTCACTGCTGTTAACAGCCCAAACGCAAAACCTGCTTCCAAAATGAAGGCAACCTGTACAGGATAAATATCTGAGTAGGACCATTTCAGATCAAATGATTTAAGCCAGCACTCCTCCAAATCTGCAGCCTGCAGCAGCTTAGCAACCGTCTTCTTGGGAAGCGTGCCGTTTGTCGTAAGAGATAAGCCGCTTCTCCCCAATAACGAAAAGGCACTGAGCAGCTGTCTGCCAAGYGGCCTGCAATAAGGTCGCATGACACCATTCATTAGTCTTTCCCTCTGAAGCTCAGTCAGCGCCTCAGCTTTGTATGGGAATAACATCCTCTGCCACACTGCGAAACATTCTACAGGCATAAAATACAGACTCTCTCCCCATACTTTATGTACCGTGAATAATACGCCCCATTCCTCAAGCTCTGCCAATGCGAGCTGACATTCCGCCCCTGAGAGGCTTGTGTTGTTCCGAAGAACTTTAAGGAGCCGTTCTCCGTCTGCGGGAGCAGCTGCAAAATAACGCAGCATTTCCGTCAATACTTCCGCTGCATACGGCGAGAGCATAGAAACAGCTTCTCGGATTGTCTCATCGTCTACCGCTGCTTCTCCCCATGACAGGCCTCTTTGACCAGCTTTCTGCCAAAGCGGTCCCTCCATCATATGATCCAAGCGCTCAGCGGATAACTTGCCTAGCAGCTGTTTCATTTTCATAGAGCAGCAGCCTCCTCAAGCTTGTCCTCATCATCCGGCAAGCTAAGTCTCTCGTAGTGATACCCTTGCTCCAGCATAAAAAGCTGTCTTTTCATCGCAAATTCCGTTTCCTTCGTCTGATCCGTTACAATGGTATAAAACCATGCGCAATTGTTAATCGCTTTTGGCCGCAGCAATCTCCCAATCCGCTGAGCTTCCTCTTGCCGTGAGCCAAAGCTGCCGGATAATTGAATGGCTACGGATGCATCAGGCAAATCCACTGCAAAATTAGCTACCTTGGATACGATTAACACTGATATGTCGCCTGCTTTAAAGCTGTCATAAAGCATTTGTCTCTCGAGCTGCGGCACCTCTCCCGTCAGCAAGGGAGCGCCAATAACTGCGGACAGCTCATGCAGCTGGTGCAAATACTGGCCAATAATTAAAGTCGGTTTACCTGCATGCTCCTGCAATAGCTGCTCTACAACTTTGATTTTTGCAGGATTTTCCGCAGCCAATCTGAGCTTGGAACGCGCAGAGGCCTGTGCATACAAAGCCGCTTTACTTATATGTAGTGGAACCCTAATCTCTGTGCAAGCTACTGCCGCTATATACTCGCCAGCCTCGGCTGTCTTCCATTGCATGTCGAACTGCTTCGGACCTATTAATGAATATACATCCTCAGCACAGCCATCCTCACGTACGAGTGTCGCGGTTAAGCCAAGCCGTCTTGTCGCTTGTATATCTGCAGTCATCCGGAAGACTGGAGCTGGCAGCAAATGCACCTCATCGTAAATAATTAGTCCCCAATCCCGTTCGGAGAACAGCTTCATATGGGTAAAAGGAGACTCCTTGGATTTGCGATGCGTCAAAATATTGTAAGTTGCTATCGTAACAGGGCGTACCTGCTTCAATGTGCCGCAATATTGACCTACATCCGCATCCAACAGCGACGTTTTATCCAGCAGCTCGTCTTTCCATTGTTTTACGGAGGTAGAATTAGAAGTAAGTATAAGTGTTGCTCTGCCCAAACGAGCCAATGCGGCTATGCCCACAATGGTTTTACCCGCTCCGCAAGGCAATACGATTACGCCGCTTCCGCCTTCCACTTTGCCTTCCTTATAAAAAAGCTCGACAGCAGCCTGCTGATAGTCCCTTAAATCAAACAAACGATTTCGCAGCGTATGCTTCCTCAGCTCTACCGGTAGCTCCTCGCCCACATGATAGCCTGCTAGATCAATGACAGGATATCCAAGTCGTGTCAGCTCCTGCTTCAAGGCGCCTCTACAGCCTTCATCAAGCTCCCAAGCGGCATGAAGCCGTGCTTTTACCCAGCTTGTTATTGACGGTTGTTCCGAAAGCTCATCCAAAATAGCTTGTTCTCCGTGCAGCATCAGTTTGTTCGATTCCGTAGACAACCAAAGCTTGCCATATCTGCTAATCAGTTTGCGAATCATTACCTCCGCTTGAAATGGCAGCTCGTATCTGCTGTATTCTGTTAGCCAACCTATGATTTCTTCGCCAGTAATCCCAGCTGCTGCTGCATTCCAGAGAGTCAAAGGTGTCATTCGATAAGTATGGATCGCTCCAGCTCTTCTAATTGCATCCATGAAGAGAACGAGCTTATCTCTAGCTTGCTGTGCATGTGGCTTGCGTTCATCAAGCAGAACCATTAAGTCTGATTGCACAATTAATGGCCGATCGTTTGGATGCTGCATCATTCTCCTCCTTCAAAAATTCATCAAAACGGCCTCTCAAAAAAATAGCCTAGATCTTGCTCTTCCTCACAGTATGAAGAAATTAACACCATTTTATGCTTTAAGTATCTGGACAACTGCGCGATTTTTATGTTCAAGATGTGTTATAGTAATAAGAAGATTGTATATAAACTGCAAATTGGGGTGGAGGTACCGCATCTATGAAAAGAATTATAATCATTCTCCTCATGCTCATTTGCATGCCGCTTGCCGGCTGTACGGCCATTTCCGAGCTTTCTTCGAACGTTATACAAACCAACCAATGGTATCAGGTAGCTGGCTTTATAGATGGTGATACTTTCAAAATCAAAACAGGTTCTAGTGAAACGACGATTCGACTACTTTACGTAGATACGCCGGAGACCAAGAAACAAGATAGTCCAGCCGATCCATTCGGACCCGAAGCTGCTGCCTTCACTGAGACGCTTCTGACAGAGTCGCAAGAGGTTAGGCTTACCTTCGATAAGGAGCTTAAAGATCGCTACGATCGTACGCTGGCAATCGTGGAGCTGAAGGATGGACGAATATTAAACGAGGCACTCATTGAGGAAGGTCTTGCGAAGGTACTCATCATAGAGCCTAACGTCAAGATGGAAAACGCATACAAGCAGCTGGAGCAGCAAGCTGAACAAGCGAAGCAAGGTTTATGGAGTAATGATGCCGAAATTAATCACACAAGCTTCCCTGTAAAAAAAGCGGCGCGAAGCGGCATTACGATTGAGGTGGACAAACAAGCCGAGCTTGTCACCATAACGAATACGACGGATGATGCCATTCAAATGAAAGGCTGGAAGCTGGTTAGCGTTCGAGGCAATCAAACCTATCCGTTTGGCCAATATGTCCTGAATGCACAGAAAAGAGTAGTCATTTCCTCAGCAGACGAGGTGCGTTCATCAGATGATGACCTGCTCCTTTGGGGAGCAACAAATATTTGGAACAACAAAGAATCGGACCCTGCGGAGCTCTATAACGAATACAATGAATTAGTAGCCGTATGGGAAGACTAATAACAAATAAGGCTGTCCAAGCGCGTTTAACAGCGCACTCGGACAGCCTTATTTATATTAATGAAACGTTGGAGGAGATGCTGAATACTCTTGCTCCGAAATTGAGCTAAGCGCCTCCCCGGCTTCATCGGCAAAAATATCTCGTACAGCAAGATCTCCGATTGCCAGAATCCCTACTAGCTCTCCATCATCCACAACCGGAAGTCTGCGTATCTGCTTAGATGCCATCAGCTCCGCGGCCTCATCGGGAGCATAACCTTTTTAGAACCTGAGCATCCGCTTTTACGCGGTTGAAACAACTCCGCTCGCATATTCCTCAGCCATACCAATAAGAAGTCTGGCTGCCTGCTGCATCGCTCTCTCGTCAATGTCGAATTTAGGGTGATGATGCGCATACGTCGCACCGCAGCTCTCATTGCCAGCACCAACAAACATAAAGCAGCCAGGTACTTTTTCCAAGTAATAAGAAAAATCCTCAGCAACCGTAATGGCTTCCGAACGCACAACCGCGCTTTCACCGAACAGCCTTTCGCCAACCTTGAAGAAACGCTCAGCCTCTTCTTCATCGTTTACGACGGGCGGATAACCAATCCTCATCTGGTAATCGAATTCCGCGCCATGCATTTGGCATATATGCGTGACAAGCGACTTGAGCCGGTCATGTATCATCATTCTCGTCTGCTCGTCAAACGAACGGACAGTTCCTTTTAATCTGCAACGTTCCGCAATGACGTTATTGGTCGTACCTGCTTGGAAAGAACCAATAGTCACCACTGCCGGATGCAGCGGGTTCACATTGCGGCTTACAATGGATTGGACGGATTGCACAAGCGTTGAACCAATCATAATCGCATCAATAGCTTGATGCGGCAACCCCCCATGACCGCCTCGTCCGACAATATCAATAACGAATTCATCCGCAGCAGCCATAAAGGCTCCTGGTTTGGACGACACCAAGCCATATGCGAGCGGTGTCCACAGATGAACGCCATAAATGACGTCTACTCCATCCAGTGCTCCATCCTGAATCATCGGCATTGCTCCGCCAGGTGTAACCTCTTCGGCTGGTTGGAACAACAGTCTGCGCTCACCGCAAATAGCGGATCGATTCGCCGAATAATAAGACGCAATCGCTAGAAGCGTAGATGTATGTGCATCATGACCGCATGCGTGCATAACGTTTGGCACCTTAGACGCATACTCGCATTTTTTCTCATCTTGAATAGGAAGTGCATCAATGTCAGCCCGCAGCGCTATGACCGGTCCTGGTTGATCTCCCTTAATGGTTGCAATTAGTCCATGTCCGCCAACCCCAGTCTGGACCTCTATGCCCAGCTCGCTTAATTGGGTAGCAATCCAGCTTGACGTTACACGCTCATGGAACGAAAGCTCAGGATATTGATGAAGATGTCTGCGCCAATTCATCATTTTTGGAAATAGCTGCTCTAGCTGTAGATCTACGATATCCTCTGTTTGCAAATCGCAAACCCCCTTACATTTTCAAAAAAACTACGAATCCTATCATGCCATTTAGTTTACCAGATGAACGGCTTAATTAGGAAGCAAATGCATCACTAAATCGTTAGGAATATTAGTTTTCTTCAAAATGTCACTTTTGTTCACAACAAGGGGTGGGAGTAAGGGTTGCGCTTGCTGGGGAAACATACTATCATGAGAAAAGAATGTACAACTCTGTCTTTTGAAATGGAAGCATATGCTAGTAAAGTCAGTTTTGCTTCACAAAACCTTTGGGAGGAACTACCATGATTATTGAAAATACCGGCTTAAACGGTGTTAAAAGCGAACTTGACCACTTAGACGAATCTGCTGAAAAAGTTGGTTTTGTCCGTTGGCAGTGGGAATACTATCGCGCTACATACGACTTGAAACTTGAGGATCACGCTAGCGGATCCGATTATTATTTGAGAATTACAACAAGAGCCATTGAAGGTAAGCTTGAATCACCTCATGCCGTTCTAATTATCGAATCGGTTTATATCGGACGCTCCACTTTCCCGCATGGCCTTGAGTATGAGTCCCCGATTCCACAGCCAATTATGAGTACGGCGACGCAAAGACTTCAGCAATTGAAACAATTGTTAGCGTAACGGTGCAGTCATGAAAGCCACGCAGAACGGTAGCCGTGGAAGACCGGACTTTCTGCTTCTCATTTTAACTCTTCTGCTCGTTGGCTTTGGGCTTGTAATGGTATTTAGCGCAAGCTCAAGTGTCGCTGTCGTAACAGAAGATGATGCCATGTATTTCACCAAGCGCCAGTTCATGTGGGCTGGCCTTGGCATAATGGTTATGTTATTTATGATGAATTTGCGCTATCAGGTTTTCAAACGCCTTTTCATGCTATTTTTCATTCCAGTAGTCATCATGCTCATGCTCGTTCCGTTTATTGGTAAGGAGATCAATGGTGCACATAGTTGGTTCGGGATAGGTTCACTTGGCATACAGCCAACAGAACCAGCCAAGCTGGCCATCATATTGTATCTTGGTGCTCTTATAACGAAGAAGGGCGATAATTTTCGGAGCTTCAAAAAGGGGCTGCTGCCGGTTATCATTATCGTCGGCTTCGTTTGCGGCTTGATTATGATGCAGCCCGATCTTGGTTCCACTTTAGTGCTTGCTGCATGTGCTACGGTCATGATTATGGCTGGCGGTGCGAATTTAAAGCAGGTATTTATGTCAGGAACGATTATCGGCCTCTTTCTCACCGTCATATTCAGTATCTCGATGGCGATTGATCCAAAACCTTGGAAATACCGAATTGATCGGCTTACCGTGTTTAGAGATCCGCTCAGCGATTCTCAGGATACCGGCTGGCATCTCGTGTCGTCACTGCAAGCCTTTGGTCACGGCGGTTTAACCGGTGCCGGATTCGGTGAAAGCGTCCAGAAGCTGCATTATCTGAAATATCCCTATAATGATTTTATTTTTGCAATCATTGGAGAAGAGTTAGGCTTTATTGGCAGCGCCCTCTTCTTGCTCTTTTATTTATTTTTCTTATGGCGTGGCCTTATCGTTGCACTCCGCTGTCCTGATCATTACGGCACAGTTGTTGGTGTTGGCATTGTCGGCTTGATCGCCATTCAGGCTTTTGTCAACATAGGCGGCGTTACTGCGGCAATACCGCTGACAGGCGTTACACTTCCGTTCATAAGTTATGGCGGCTCATCCCTGCTATTTTGTCTAATGTCTATCGGCGTATTGTTAAGCATATCGAGGGAAGCAAATCGTGTAGAACCTACAAAGCGCTAATGGAATCAAAAAAAGGGTGCCTCTTTTACAAAAGAGGCACCCTTCTTTATTTACTTCAATCGCTGCTGCTGAACTTCTTCCAGCTCTTCTTCTTTGAAGGCAACGCCTTCTACCTTCACATTCACTTCAACAACGTGCAATCCTGTCATATTCTCAACAGATTCACGTACATTCAGTTGAAGCTGACGACATACCTCTTGAATCGGAATGCCGTAATGAACAATAATACGAAGATCAATGGCCGCTTCCGTCGTTCCTACTTCAACTGAAACGCCTTTTTGCACGTTCTTTCCGCTCAGCCGTTTGGCGAGTCCTTCGGAAATGCCGCCCGACATTGCCGCAATGCCTGGCGTTTCAAGCGCTGCGAGTCCAGCTATCGTTGCTACTACATCATCAGAGATTCGGATAAGACCCGTTTGAAGTTCTTCTGTCATGTGACTCACTCCTCATTTTGCCATATAGGCTTATTATAGCAGACGGACAATACCACAGCAAAGCTGAGTGTTAAAAGCTTTTGTGAACAAGATGCTATTCAGGCTAAATGTTTATAAATTGATAATTCTTCCACCATTCGCGCTTGCTAGCTTTTAATTCACCGTCGTTACGAAGGAGTAAATCTTAAACATATTAATGTTGGCAAGCATAACAATTTCCTTTAGCTCCGCGTTCTCGTCTTTGTAATTGATAACGAGATACAAATGTTGATTCTTTTTCGTCCATGAAGCTTTTGAGCCAGGCATATCATTAATGATCGTTCGACCAGCCAGGCTTCTGTCGAATTCCGTAAGGTTTTTATCCTATTATCATTCTACCAACTTTCTCCAATATGTGACAATAACTTTATCTCGTCGTTTATTTTCCATGAATCAGATAAACATATCGAATGCACCTTTTAACTGGTAAAGTTTACATGCTTGCTTATTTCCGCTATAGTATTATCAGGTTTTCAGCAACTATTTGAAGAGGTGAACGCTTTGAATCAAAAATGGTTTTTCTCAGGGTTAATCCTCATGTTTGCACTTAGTGCCATCGGTCATTACGCCCACTGGGATAACACAGTCCAATTTATCATTTCAGCCATCGCGATCATCTTTGTGGCCGGTTTTCTTGGTAAAGCCACGGAGAGTGTCGCACATTATGCAGGTCAAAGGCTGGGCGGCTTCCTCAATGCAACCTTCGGAAATGCCGCAGAGCTCATCATCGCGATATTTTTGATTAAAGCGCAGCAATTCGATATGGTAAAAGCGAGCTTGACAGGGGCTATTATCGGAAATCTATTGCTCGTTTTGGGTCTTAGCATATTGCTTGGCGGGTTGAAATATAAGGAGCAGCAATTTAACGGTCGATTAGCTGATCACAATTCTACGCTCATGATCATGGCTGTCATTGGTCTTTTTGTGCCAGCTGTATTCGTTGTTTCAGAGAAGTTTTCGTTTGAGAAGGATCAGTTTCTAAGTCTTGCTGTTGCAGGAATTCTGATTTTAGCTTATATTCTGTGGCTGGTGTTCTCCATGGTTACTCACAAGGATATGCTCTCTGATGTCGTCATGAATGCAGATCATGGTGAAGAGCCAGCCTGGTCAAAAGGAAAGTCAATCTTCTTCCTCCTCCTAGCTACCGTTATGGTGGCCTTTGTGAGTGAATGGCTTGTACATACCCTTGACGCATTCAGTGCGAAATTTGGCCTGTCTGAGCTGTTTATAGGGGCATTCGTAATCGCTATTGTCGGTAACGCGGCGGAGCATAGCGCTGCTGTCATGCTGGCAATGAAAAATAAGATCGGCGCAGCTGTAGAAATCGCAATCGGCAGCAGCTTGCAAATTGCTTTATTCGTAGCGCCTGTGCTCATTCTCGTTAGTAGCTTATTTGGAAACACGATGGATATTGTATTCACGCCTATCGAATTAACTGCCATCGGCGTTTCTGTCTTTATTGCCAAATCAGTTTCGCGTGATGGACGTACGAATTGGTATGAAGGTGTGCTGCTTATTATGGTCTATGTCATCCTCGGTATTGCGTTCTACCTTGTGTAAACAAAAAAAAGAGTAGTCTCCATTTGGAGGCTACTCTTTTCTTTCCAGTGCTTCGTATAGCATAGCTAAATTCCGCTCTAATCTACTCACTATTTCCTTGCCAGCCAGCTCTGCAATGAGTCCGGCRCGAACAGCAAAGTCAACCTCTCGCGAGAATCCATACATTTGTGTATCTAGCACTTCTTCGTAAAGTGGACATTGACGAGTAGTCAAGTTTTCCATCTGAACTTCGATTAGCTTTTCTATTTTACTCGCATCTTCTTGAAGGAGACGAAGCGCTTTCTCATGCAATTGTACCGTAATTTCCGGTGAAGACATCGTTTTCCCCCCTGTGCGCGTATCCGCCGTCTTCTATACCACTATATTAGACGAAATAGAGCGATTATACAAGGTCAAAACAGAAAAGCACCTCTTCAAAAGTGAAGAGGTGCTTATTCGTTAAAAATATGATCTACTAATCCGTAATAACATTAACATTTAAGTTGTGCTTAGCAAATACAGCAGCCATTGCTGCTTTTGCTTCCTCAGCATCCGGTCCGTGTACATGAAGTTCGTACGCATGTCCGCCTACTAGTGTAGTGAAAAGTCCGAGGATGCTTTTTACATCAATATATTTGCTCTCGGCTTGCAGAACGATGGATGAAGTGAATTGGCTAGCCGTTTGGGAAATTTCTACGATTGCTGCGTTGTTGGACATGGGAGATCCCTCCAGTTAAATTAGTAAAGCTTACCTTTGTCACCATGATAACCCGAAAAGAAGCATCCAGCAAGAGGTAAAATGAAAAACGCTTTATTTTCCATTTATTACATAGGAATACGATTCGAGCGTAATTGCTTATTTGAGGTTTTCAGCATTTAACCCTTCAAGCTCTGGAATGACGAAAACGCCATCTTTGCGAATAAGTACATCATCAAAATAAATTTCGCCACCGCCGTATTCTGGGCGTTGAATAAGTACGAGATCCCAATGAACAGCGGAACGGTTGCCATTATCCGTCTCTTCATAGGCTTGACCTGGCGTAAAGTGCAAACTGCCGGCAATTTTCTCATCAAACAAAATATCATTCATGGGATGCAAAATATGCGGATTAAATCCGATTGCAAACTCACCAATATAGCGAGCGCCTTCATCCATGTCTAAAATTTCGTTCAAACGAACATTGTCATTGCTTTCTGCTTTTACGATTTTGCCGTTTTCAAATGTCAGTGAAATATTTTGGAACGTAACGCCAGAATAGACGCTAGGCGCATTGTAAGTAATCGTACCTTGCACCGAATCGCGAACCGGAGCTGAGAACACTTCTCCATCGGGAATATTTCGGTGGCCAGAACATTTTTTCGCTCCGATATTCTTAATCGAGAAGCTTAAATCCGTGCCTGGCGATACAATCCGCACACGATCTGTTTCACTCATCAGCTTCTGAAGCGGGTTCATCGCTGCGTCCATTTTGGCATAATCCAAGTTACATACATCAAAATAGAAGTCTTCGAAATCTTCCGTACTCATATTGGCCAGCTGAGCCATGGATGGGCTAGGATAACGCAAAACGACCCATTTTGTTTTTTTAACGCGCTGTTCGGAGTGCACTGGATTTCTATAAATTTGATCGTATAGGCGCATGTTCGCATCAGGAATTCCAGCAAATTCATTCACATTGTCTCCTGAGCGTACAGCGATATATCCTTGCATATTTTTCATCCGCTCCAAATCAAGCGACGACCAAAGCTCCATTTGCTCCTTCGTAGCATGCTTCAGCAAAGTACGAAGAACAGAACGATCACTCGATTCTACAAACGGCCTTCCGCCCCGCCTTGCAACCTCTTCTATTAAACACTTGGTTAGCTCGCGTTCTGAACCAACCATGTCAATTAGCACATTCTCCCCTGCTTGAACATCGATAGAATATTCGACTAAATTTCGCGCTAGCTTTTGCAATCTTGGATCACGCATGTAAAATTCCTCTCCTTCTAACTTTCGATCATAAACTAATCCATCGTAACACGTTTATGCATCTGCTGAACAGTGTTGCTCAACGCACCGTTAAAGGATTGAAACCTTACTGTCGTGTATCTTGATTCAGAAAATGGACGTTTGTTATAGGTGTACTGAAAGGATGTTTTCTCTTCCATCTTCAGCGGAAGCAGCTTCGTGCGGTCGATAACGAGCTCATACTCCGTGGCCGCCTGCATGGTCGAAAGCATGGCATCAAGCTGGCTGCGCGATCGTGCCAATTCCTCCATCCATTCTTGGTGAAAAGGCTTATCTTTGGAAGGCATGTTTGCTCCAAGCTGATCTAGCTGCTGCCGCAAACGCTGTTCCCATTTCTCCTTTGAATCCTTTGCATTCTCAGTAATCAACAGCGTTACGGTTTTCTCATCGTTGCTGCCGTTTACGATCCGAACCTCATCATTGGACTGATTCAACGTCTCAAGCACCTTTACTGGATTCCAATGCATCGTTTCCTGACTATTCGTCTGCAATGTCAACTGCTGATGATCCACGACCTTGCCTTCGAACACTTCCGGTTTAAAAGCTAGACCACCGTCTGTCTTTATGCTCATCGACCCTGTAAAATAATATTGATCCGTTGCGGCAAGCCCCGAATAAGACAAAGACAGCCATTCCTCAGGTGAACGATGTTTACCCACATTTCCGCATCCGGCAATCGAGAGCATGAATACAAGCGTGACCACAATTACGCTAATTGCTTTCTCTTTTTTCATATGCTTACCTCCCGTCCAACATGTTCTATAGTAGCGTCCCTAACCTGCAAGCTCATTATTCCAAATAGGAACAAAAAAAAGGATGCTGCAATCAGCATCCTTCTCTTTATAATGTTCATGATTTTAGTTTTGACCAACAATGATGCAATTTCTTCCATTATGCTTAGCTTCATAAAGTGCCATATCTGCACGATAAAATAAAGACTCAACGCTAATTTTCTCATCCTCAAACTTCCATTCGGATACGCCGCAGGATACGGTTACGACAGGATCCGTTTCCATCTCCACATGTACCCGTATTCGTTCGGCGATGCGGTACGCTTGCTCAGCCCGAATGCCTGGCAAGTAAATCGCGAGCTCTTCACCGCCCCAGCGCGCGGCAATATCTCCTTGCCTGATCGATCCTCTAATAATATTGCTCACCTGTATGAGTATACGATCACCAACTTGATGTCCATACGTATCATTGATGCGTTTAAACAAATCGATATCTACAAGAATAAGTGAGCCGAATGGATCTTTGCGCTGACGGTTTTGAATTTGTTCATTTAAATAGTGGCGAGCATGCAAGCCAGTTAAGTTATCAGTTATAACCATCCGGCGCACTTCAGCGTGCAATGAAGCATTCGTTACAGCAAGTCCAATGTGCGTGCTCATCACTTGAAGTAATTTATAATTATCGTAGGAGAAGAAATTTGGCGCTTTGTGTGTAATCAAAATAACACCAACGACCTCTCCATCAACCATTATGGGTGAGGCGATAAGCGATCTTGAACCAGTATTATCCATTAGCTTGGACGTTACAACACGAGTATGCCAGTAATCGGATATGATCATTGGCTCCTTGGTTCGATAAACCATTCCGCAGAACCCGTAATCGGGCAAAAACTGCTCGCTCGTCAGGGATGGAAAATTACTGGACATGACGATGAATTGATTTTTTTCTTTGTTAAGCTGCAAAACACAGCAATAATCCGCATCAAATATCGTTAAAAGCTCAGTGGTAGCAAATTGAAAAATTTCTTTGAGCCTAAGCGACTGGTTTAATCGTTTCGTAAGCTCATTAATTAGTCGCAGCTCATTAATAAGCAGATTAGATTGCTCATACAGCTTCGCATTCTCGAAGGCTGATCCCGCAGTATCCGCCAGCTGCAGGAAGGCAGGCAAGTCTGCTTCATCCCATTTGCCTGGACCTATATACAAACAAAGCACACCATACGCGGCTTGTTTGCCGTTCATTGGAACAGCCAGCCTAAGCGTACCATCTCTGTCATGCTCCGTAACCGATTTGCCATTCAAAAAAGCCTTGGTGACGAGATCATGCTCCAAGTTTTTGAAAACAAGCGGCTTTACACGCGGATCACCGTTTAAGTGGTCCTGTGACAAATACAAATGAACTTCCGAGTTTGGATAAAGCTGTTCCAGGCTGCTAAGCAATTCCGATAGCACCGATGCAACATCGATTTGATCATAAAGCCGTTTGGCTGCTTGAAACAATGAATCTCTTCTACTTGCTTCCTGCTCAGCCCGCTGCTGCTGCAAAAGCAAATCCTTTACATAAAGCTGTTCAAACTTATGGTAAAAGCAGCTGCGAAAATGCAATGAGCACATTTGAAGCTGCGCGATGTCCTTCTGATGACCAATTGGAGACACATAAGCAAGAATACAAAAAACAGCACCATCGCCTCGCCTATGAATAGGCACTGCTGCTGTAAATAGATCATCTGCTTCATTATGGCAAGATAAACCGCTGCTTATAACGCTTTGGACAACCTTTGCAAGCGCAGCATCGCGTTTCTCGCAAGCCTCAGCGTCATAAAGACCTTCAGATGAGATCTCTTCCGCTTCATTATTGAATATCACAAATTCACCAGCCTCAAATGAGGCTAATCCTGATGTTTCACTTACCCACTGATTGAAACTGTCTTGGAACAATGGTGATAGCAAGGGCTTGTCCGCATCGCTAATATCTTCGCTGATGAACCAAATCGGTTGTGACTCTGCTGATGTATCCACAATTGTTGATGTTTTACGATATGCAAAATTGCTATTCATTCGATCAACCATGCAGCCCCAACCCTTCCATCTGTCAACCAAGGTGATGAGCTTCCTATTTTCACTTAATATTACAATCATCATACTCCATTTTTGAGAAATTTGCACTACTATGTATTTAAAATATAGGTCTTTCGATGTGTTTCAAACATCATTAAATTTCCTTAGTGAACCTTGACAACAGCTATCTATTTCATATATTATTTATTGATGAATAGATGGGCGTACGGTTTTGTGTCACCCTCATGAAATACGTTCACTATAGGCCAGCGGCTGACTAGCCTATCAGGGACGAGCTTGCTCGAACATTGAACGTATTCGGCGAAACACAACCCCATTCACAAATTTATTTGATGAAGGAGTTAATATTACGTATGTCACGTTATACAGGACCTAAATTTAAACTAAGCCGTCGCCTTGGAATCTCTTTGAGCGGAACGGGTAAAGAACTTGCAAAACGCGCTTTTCCACCAGGTCAACACGGCCCTAACCAACGCAGAAAAATGAGCGGTTACGGCGTTCAATTGCAAGAGAAACAAAAGCTTCGTCACATGTACGGTTTGAACGAAAAACAATTCCGCAACTTGTTTGACAAAGCGGCAAAAATGAAAGGTAAAGCCGGTGAAAACTTCATGGGCCTCCTTGAAAGCCGTCTTGACAATCTCGTTTACCGTCTTGGCCTTTCCAACTCCCGTGCAGGAGCTCGTCAGTTGGTATCACATGGTCACGTAACTGTAAACGGCAAGAAAGTGGATATCGCTTCTTACAGCGTTTCTCTTGGCGATGTAATCGGTTTGCGCGAGCGCAGCCGCAGCCTTAGAACAATTAAAGAAGCTATGGAAGGTCGTCATCACCTTCCGAACTACTTGGAGTTCAACGATCAAGCAATGGAAGGTAAATTCCTTCGTCTGCCTGACCGCGGTGAGCTTTCCCAAGATATCGACGAGAAACAAATCGTCGAATTCTACAGCCGTTAATAAACAAAAAAACCTTGAACCATTTGGTTCAAGGTTTTTTTCTGTTTACACTGCCTTACTTTATTGTTCAGGAAGCTTAATTACAGCAGGAGCAGCAATATCAACCGGCTTGCTAGGCACTGCAGGTAGATTACCGCCTCTATTCGTTAGTCCTTTAATGATTGCATTCACGTCGATTCCCGATACGCTCTTCAGCATCTCCGGAGCAGTAGACATTAATGAAGTCACATAATTGCTTATACGAGCCGCCCCTTCGCCATTCCCTGTATCAACGACAGTAAGCTTATCAATGTTGCCGATAGGATCGGCAATTTTGCCAGCCAGCTCAGGAAGCATTTTTACGATAATATCAAGGATTGCAGCTTCTCCAAATTTCTCAAAAGCTTCAGCTAGCTTTTCTTTCGCTTCCGCTTCTGCTAAACCGCGAAGACGAATAACGTCTGCCTCCGCTGTACCTTTCGCTCTCTCTGCTTCTGCAACAGCTAAACCATCCAAACGTTTCTGGGTAGCATGTGCCTTGGCTTCCGCTTCAATACGGTATTGCAGAGCATCAGCTTCATTAAGAAGCTTCGCC
Organism: Paenibacillus sp. 01L418; assembly: GCF_056400045.1. Classification (NCBI taxonomy): domain Bacteria; kingdom Bacillati; phylum Bacillota; class Bacilli; order Caryophanales; family Paenibacillaceae; genus Paenibacillus; species Paenibacillus sp. 01L418. The sequence goes on along the minus strand of NZ_JBFTSN010000043.1, from coordinate 19,317 downwards.
TTGTTCGCTTCCGCCGCTTGTACAACTGCGTAACGGTCTGCATCGGCTTTTTTCTTCACTTCTGCATCATACTGCTTCTCACGACGCAATATTTCTTTTCCTTCCAGATCGATCTCACGTTCTTTACGTACGAGTTCAACCTTCATTTGCTCTTCGACTACGTTTTGCTTAGCACGTGCTTCATGAATCGAATAAGCCTGATCCGCTTCTGCTCTTGCTGTATCTTGATCACGTTTAAATGTCGCGACCTTCATTTCCTTTTCTTTCTCTGCTTCCGCAATGTTGGTATCGCGCACTAGCTCAGCCTTTTGACCGGCCTCAGCAGCGAGTGCTTTCTGAATTCTAGCATCCCGAATCGCTTCAGCTTCCGCAATCTCAGCATCTCTTTTGACTGCAGCAATTCGCGGTTTACCTAGCGCGTCCAAATATCCATGTTTATCGCGCAAATCCTTGATCGTGAAGGAAACGATTTGAAGACCCATCTTCTTCAAATCCTTAGCTGCAACCCCTTGCACCTCTTGCGCAAATTTATCGCGGTTGCGATATACCTCTTCAACTGTCATTGAGCCAAGAATTGCGCGCAAATGTCCTTCCAATACTTCCTGCGCTTCACCCTTGAGCGCTTCGGTAGGCTTGCCTAGAAACTGCTCTGCCGCCGTCGCCACATCTTCAACCGCACCGCCAATTTTAATGATCGCTACACCGTCTGCCATGACTGGTACGCCTTGCTCTGTGTATACCTCCGGCGTCGATACATCCAGCTTATGGGACAATAGCGATAGAAACTCAGCCTTCTGGAATATCGGCAGAATAAACGCGCCTCCGCCTCTAATGATTTTCACTTTACGCCCAGATTCATCCGTGCTCGCATTTCGGGAGCCTAGAAATGATCCCGTTACGAGCATCGCTTCGTCTGGACTAACTGTTTTGTAGCGCGCCCAGAAGGCAAGACCTAATATAACAAAAACGCCAACTACAATAGCTGGTATAACATAAATATCTTCCATTGAATTTCCCCCTTATGCTGCTTTAATTAAGATAGATTTACTTCCGATACATACAAAGTGCTGTCCCTTACCTCAACAACGACAACCTTGGAGCCGCTTGTAATTTCAACGCCTTCAAAGCTAGCTGCAATTTGATTCGTAAATCCAGCTCCCACCTTAACCATCACTTCACCATAGCCCTTCGCAGAAATGGGGACCAGCACCTCCCCGAGCTTACCCGACAAATCATTAAGCGAAAAAGCGATCGAATTCTCGCTTTGCTCCATCGGCTTAATGTAGAGAAAGAAAACAGCTACTGCAGCTGTAAGTGCGATGAATAAGGCAATCACCACGATGGCTGTTGAACTAAAGGCAGTGTAGCGTCCGAGTAGGATCCCTGCTCCGCCAAAAGTGGTTATCCCGCCTACTAGCGCAGTCGGCGACAGCCATGAATGACCATCTAAGGATAAAAAATCGAGTGCTCCATCGAGTGCTTGCCCGATCAAATCCCCAAAAATAATACTTACGAGCGCATAAAGGATTCCTCCGACTAGACAAGACATAAATAGCGTCTCCAACTCTCTCCTCCTCCCTTAGTATCCATAACCTGTTAATGCTTCCGTTATTTAATACGTTGAAAACGCTCTTTTGTTTCTAAAAAAATAGAACTTGTTGAATTTTATCATTTCAACAAGCTCTATTATTCCAATTATGTTAATTTAATTTTTATAAATTTACGTTTTCCAACTTGAAGCACGTCGCCATCCTTAGGAGAAATATCCGTATTAATATCAGTTATCTTCTCTTCATTTAGACGAACAGCTCCTTGCTGAACACTTCTTCTCGCTTCACTGCTCGTTGGCAGCAATTCAAGCATAGTGAGCAGCTTCACGATGCGAATTTGGCCATCTTCCAATTGTTCCGCAGCAATCGATACCTCTTCGATATCATCAGGTAGCGCACGTTGTTGAAATACGGTAATAAAATGATTTTCTGACGCTTTCGCTGCCTCTTCGCCATGGTACATTCGTACAAATGTCGCTGCAAGCTGCATCTTCGCATCACGTGGATGTACAGATCCATCTGCCAGTCCAGCTTTCAATGCCGCAAGCTCCTCGTTGCTTAAATCGGTAGCAAGCTCGTAATATTTGAGCATAAGCTCATCGGGAATCGACATCGATTTGCCGTAGATTTGGTTTGGCTCTTCATCTATACCGATGTAATTGCCCAAGCTTTTGCTCATTTTATTTACGCCGTCCAACCCTTCGATCAAAGGAGTCGTAATTACAATTTGGCCTGGTTTATTATATTCCTTCTGCAAGGTTCTGCCCATTAACAGGTTAAATGTCTGATCCGTGCCTCCTAGCTCCACATCGGAATCAAGAGCTATGGAATCGTACCCCTGCATCAGCGGGTAGAAAAACTCATGAATGCTGATCGGCAAGCCGCTTGTGTACCGCTTTGTGAAATCATCACGCTCCATCATGCGTGCAACCGTTACTTTCCCGGCTAGATTTACAACATCCGCAAAGTTAAGCGGTGCAAGCCATTGCGAGTTGTAGTAGAGCTTTGTTTGCTGTGGATCTAATATTTTGTAAATTTGTTTTTGGTATGTTTCCGCATTCCGCTTCACATCTTCTTCCGTCAACTGCTTCCTCGTTTCCGATTTGCCCGTTGGATCACCAATTCTGCCTGTAAAATCACCGATAATCAGCTGAATCTGATGACCGAGTTCCTGAAATTGACGAAGCTTGTGAAGAACAACCGTATGGCCGATATGAATGTCTGGCGCTGAAGGATCAAGTCCTAGCTTTACATTTAATGGCTTTCCTGTTGCGACAGCATTCGCTATTTTATTTTTCAAATCATCCTCAGGTACAATCTCCACAACACCGCGGCGAATGACAGCCAGCTGACGCTCGACCTCACTTTTCTGCTCGCCACTTAAACTTTCCCACTTCACCATAGAACTTTTCCTCCTTTGTATGCGTCTATATAGACATAAAAAATCCTTCCAGCCCCAAGGGACGAGAAGGATTAGCTCGCGGTACCACCCTCGTTAGAGTACTCCTGCCTTTTTTCACATAAAAAAGAGGTACTCTCACTTCGTTGTTGATAACGGAGACGGGCTCCGAAGTGAACTACTACGGCTGATTCGACTGCCCCACAGGCTTTTTTGCCAAAATGTGCAGAGGATTGTCAGTATACGGTTCCTTCACTTAGCTCCAGGCGGTAATTCAACAAGCGGCGCATACCGGTTTCCACCACCCACCGGCTCTCTGAAAGTACGATTCGCTGTCTACTCATGCCCTTCAAAGCATTGATTAGATAAAACATTATTGAATTTATACCATAGCCATGCTGTGAAGTCAATGCAAGGAAAGAATGCGTTACTTTAGCGATTTATGTTATAATAGGTGTGCTATTTGGAGGAGGAGTCATAGAAATGCAAGAAGATCGTCAACCTGCGCCAAACAAAAGAAGCAAATGGCGTACATTTGGAATCGTAACTTTTATAACAGCTAAATGGATGGTATATTTCGGAATCTTCATCGGATTGCTTGCCGGTGGAGCAGTAACTGGTTATGTGGCCGCACTTGTGAAGGACGAAACCGTAAGACCTCGATCTGTTATTGTAGAGAAGATCGGCGAAAATGCCATCACTGGATTTGTTTACTTCAATGATGATTCACTTGTCGGACAGCTAAGAACGTCAGAGGACCGAATGATTATTACATATGATGATTTACCGCCGCAGGTTATTACTGCCGTACTTGGCATTGAGGACAATAACTTTTTGGAGCATCACGGCGTAGACATTAACGGCCTTGGACGTGCAGTAAAGCAAAAGCTTCTAAATGAAGATACGCAAACGGGCGGAAGTACGCTTACTCAGCAGCTTGCGCGACGTGTATTTCTAAGTTTGGACAAAACAGATAGCCGTAAAATTAAAGAAATATTTTTATCGCTGCGAATGGAACGTTATTTAACGAAAGAAGAAATTTTAGCAGCTTATTTGAATAAGGTTCCGTTCGGAAATGGTTCCAGCGGGTATAATTTGTTCGGCATTAAAGCAGCTGCCAAAGGGATATTTGATATTTCGGATCTAAACCAGCTGAATATCGCGCAGTCTGCCTATTTGGCAGGTCTACCGCAAAGGCCTTCTGCCTATACAGCGTTCACAGGTAAAGGTCAATTCAATGAGGCGGGCTTTGAACTCGCGCTTGGACGTCAAAAAACAGTTTTGAAGCGAATGTTCGAGACTGGGCGGATTACTCAGCAAGAGTACGACGAAGCGTCCAAATTCGATATTAGGAAAACGCTGGCTAAGCCAAAAGAAAAAGCCTATACAACCTATCCTTATCTCATGCTTGAAGCAGAACGTCAAGCAGCGGAAATTATGCTCATGGCGCAGGATTCTACTTTAACAAAAGCAGACCTTCGCAAAAAAGAAAATGCTCCGCTTATTGAGGAAGCTCGCGATCATTTGCTGCGCGGCGGCTACCATGTCTATACAACTATCGACAAGGATGTCTACCAGCTCATGCGTGAGATTGGCACTAATGATGAGAATTTCACGCCATACAGCGAGAAAAAAGGGCTGGAGCAGATTGCAGCGATCATGCTCGATCACAAAACTGGCGCTATCGTGGGAATGCTTGAAGGCCGAGACTTCTATGAGGAGCAATTAAACTATGCCACTCAGATGACAAGGCAGCCAGGATCAACGATGAAAACATTGGCGGCTTACCTTCCAGCTATTGAAATGGGGATCATTCAGCCCGCGAGCATAATTGACGATGCTCCAATTGTCCTGAAAGATGGCCAGAAGGGTTTCCATATCCCAATGAACGTAAACCGTAAGTTCGCGGGTCTAGTAACGGCGCGTGAGGCATTAAACCGTTCCTTGAACTTGCCTGCTCTGAAAATTTTCAATGAGGAAGTCAAAATTGAAAATGCTTGGGAGTTCGTTAAAAAGCTAGGCATTACAACGCTGCAGCCGCAAGATGCTTATGCACAAACCGGTGTAATTGGCGGTCTAAGCATCGGCGTATCGGTTGAAGAGCTTACGAATGCATACGGCTCGATTCCGAACAAAGGCGTTTTCAATGATGCTTATATGATTCAAAAAATTACAGATGCAAACGGAAAGATTGTATATGAACACAAACAGGAACCAACACGAGTGTTCTCGGAGCAGAGTGCCTTCTTGATGACGGATATGCTGTCGACTGTTATTTCAAGCAAAAGCGGATCTGCTAACAAATTGAAATCACAATTCGATAAATACGGTGAAATTCCTATTGCCGGTAAAACAGGATCCACTCAAAGCTACGGTGACGTGTGGTTTATGGGCTTCTCGCCAGATATTACGCTAGGCGTGTGGGCCGGTTATGAGGAACAAGTCAACTCCCTATCCGAGGTCGGCAAAACGCGTGCTCGTTCCATCTGGGCACTCATTATGAATAAGATGGCCGAGAAGAAGCCGGAAGTTTTTGTAACTAAAGAATTTGAACGTCCATCCGGCATTGTCAAAGCTACGGTGTCAAGCGCAAGCGGCTTGCTTCCAAGTCAATTAACGAAGCAAGCAGGCATGCTTGTTACTGACTGGTTTAACAAGAAGGATATACCTAAGAAAACAGATGACGCGCTCGTGAAGATGGCTTATATTTCCTTCAATGGCGTTAACTATGTTCCGAACCCAGCTACTCCTAGCGATATGATTAAGGAACAAATCGTTATTAAACGTAAAAAACCACTGGATGTTCTTATGGATGAAATTAAGGCAGCACAGCAGAAACTTCCGGCTAGCAGTCGTCGTCCACTTGATATTTACCTTCCTGCTGATGCAGAAAACAACGCGCCGTCTAAACCAGACCCTCGCGTTGATGATGGAGCAGCTCCACCGCCTCCGGCAAGCGTTAAGCTGCAATCGTCGGATGGCGTGCTTATATTGACATTTAATGATAGTACTGCTGCTGATGTCGTTGGTTACCGCGTGTACCGTTCGGTTAATCAAGGGCCTTATGAGAAGCAAGGGGAATCCATTGTTGTCGGTGCAGACAAACGTATGAAGGTTTATGCATCCAATGCTCAAAACTACACTTATTACGTAACAGCAGTTGATGTAGTCGGCAAAGAGTCAGCACCTAGTCAAATAGTACAATATGGCAGCACACCGAGTACCCCTCCACCGACAACAGGTGGAGACAACTCAAGCGGAAATGGAAGTGGAAATGGTTCTGGCACAACAACAGCACCTTCCACACCTACTGGCTTGCAGGCTGCGAAAACAGATCTAAGCGTACGATTAACTTGGGCGGCTAACAGTGTGTCAGACCAAGTAACGCAATATAATATTTACTACAGTGCAAACAACGATGGTCAATATTCCAAGATCGGATCGACCTTGGAAACAAGCTTTGAGTATGTTGCGCCGCTTATCACAGGTTCCTTCTATATAACCTCTGAAAACGCGAAAGGCGAGTCATCACCATCCTCCAAGCAAACGATCAGCTAGAGGTAAATGAAATAGGCAGCAGCCTCTCACGGGGCTACTGCCTTTTCTTTTGGGAATTTACTATTTAGAAAATGAATATAAGAGCAGCATTCTATGTTTATCAAATGACATAAGATGAATCCGTTTCAAACAAACGGCTTATTTGCTCATAATCTTCTCTGGATAGACGCCATTTGGTTGCAGCCGTATTTTCCTCCAGCTGCTTAACCGTCTTCGCACCAGCGATCACGCTCGTTATTTCCTGCTTATACAATAACCAGTTGATAGCTACCTGGCTTAATGGTTTCTCGATGGCTCTAGCAATTCCAGTAAAGGTTTCGATGATGACAATGTTTTTTATAAATTGTTTATCCGAAAATAAAGGATTAAGCTGCGCGCGAACATCCGTTTTGGGCAGCCTTGTCAAATAATTAAATTTCCCCGTCAACAACCCCTGAGCTAGCGGACTATAAGGAATAAAACCGATTTTTTGCTGCTTCGCATAGGGTAACGCTGCATGTTCAACATCGCGCTGGAACAAGTTATAGGGCAGCTGCAAAGATACAATATTGCTAACGGATTGTGCTGCAACTAATTGCTGAACGTTAAAGTTTGAAACGCCGATATTTCTGATTTTTCCTTCAACGACGAGTTGATTTAACGTTTCAAACGTCTCTTCAATCGGTGTTTTGCCGCTGGGATCGGGAAAATGTACTTGATACAAATCAATATAGTCCGTATTTAATCGCCGCAGGCTCTCCTCTACCTCACGAATTATATTTGCTTTGGATACATTTATACTAAACTGCCCTTGATCGTTCCAGATGAGGCCAGCTTTTGTTGCGATAATGACATGCTCCCTTACGGGCTGCAGCACTTTACCAAGCACTTTCTCGGAATGTCCCAGCCCATAGGATGGAGCGGTGTCATAGAAGGTGATCCCCTGTTCATACGCACGACGAATGACAGCCTCAATCTCGTTATCATCGACTTCTCCCCAGCCTGCTTTCCCAGCAGCCCAAGCTCCGAACCCGATAACGGATGGATAAAGCTCGCTATTGCCTAATTTTCTCTTATCCAACAAGCGAACCTCCTTTACTTAATYATTCCTACCTGATTACTCGGAACTAACATAATTATAATTGTGTCTGCATGAAAGTCAACCCATTTTTTTCAAAATGAACCAGCTGCTTAACTACCGCTCGACAATTATGACTTGACAACTGTTTTCCATCTCCTTATGATAAAAAGCATTCATTATTGCGATAAAATTCCATATTCCCGATTAGGAAGGAAATAAAAACAATGACTAAAAGACGTATTGATCATGTTGGCGTTATGGTAAAAGATATTAATGCTTCTATTTCTTTTTATACTGAAATTATTGGCTTTGAGCTTAAAGGAAGAACGCCTCATACGAATGGAATTATTGAGCTTGCCTTTCTTGGCTTTGGCGGTTCCGATGAAACCGAATTAGAATTAATTCAAGGCTATAATGACAACCTTCCAAGTGAAGGCAAGGTGCATCATTTTGCAGTGACAGTAACGGATGTCCATGCGGAATTTGAACGTTTAAAGCAGCTTGAAGTAACCTTTATCGATGAGGGCATCACTGTACTTCCGAACGGATACCAGTACTTTTTTGTAAGCGGACCTGACGGTGAGCGAATCGAGTTATTTCAGCGGTAATGAATGCTCGAATAAAACACGAAAAAGAGGATGGCCCCTGATCTGATCAGGTAAACTGACCCCTTAGACAAGGACACTTTGAAAAGAAAAGAGCACTAAGCCACACTTAAGAGATGATTCCTGTACTGAACAGGAGTCATCCTTTTTTGTTTCCACTGATATCTATGATGATTGTAATAACGAATATAGCGATTAATTTCTCGTTCTAATTCAGCCAAGGTTGTACAGTCTTGGCTCTTCACATGATCTTTCATATGACCGAAGAAGGACTCCTGAGGTGCATTATCCCAACAGTTTCCACGACGTGACATCGATTGTCCAAGTCCCTTACTCTTCAATAATTTCTGGTAGGTAGGGCTCGTGTAATGGCTCCCTTGATCGGAATGGATAAAGACCTTCTTATGAAGTTTTACGCGCTTCTGTTTCATTAATGATTCAATGGTGTTTGTGACTAAAGGCAGTTGGAGGGATACGGAGAGATTTCGGGCTAGAAGTTCCCCTGTAGAGGCGTCCAAAATGGTCGACAAATAAGCCGTCTGTGATTTTCCATACGGAAGATAGGTGATATCCGTGAGTAAAACAAGGCCTGGGATTCCTTTCTTAAAGTCCCTCTGCAGCTTATTTGGGAGCGTGCGGTGTTCGAGTGTAGCTTTGGTCATAAGTCGATACGGGTTAGGTTTTCGATGAGGACAAACGAGGTCGAATTTTTTCATTAGCCTTTGAATTCGCTTTAGATTGTAACAGGTGTCATATTCGCTCTGGAGCGTCATCTTAATGGATCGGGAGCCTTTTTTATAACCTCTTCGATGAAAGGCTTTCTTGATAAGTGCACCTGCTTGCTCATCCGCTAACGTACGCTCCTGACGCTTGTCAGCAGAGTGAAGATAGTTATAAAAGCCAGAGCGTGACACGTCAAGCAGTTGACAAAGATAACGTGTCATTCGCCCCAAACCTTGTTGAACGGCTTCCTGAATAAGGTTAAAACAATCACTCGGATTTAGGATCTTTCCGTTTGCTGTTAGCCTCCTTTCGTTCCAGTCTAACTTTTTTACGTATGCCAGTTGAGCTTCCAAAAGCCTAATCTTTGCATCCTGCCTGGCAATGATCTCTTCAGGAGATAAATCTCGCTTTGATGGACGTAGAACCGCTTCTTTTCTCGAGTCCGCAAGTCCCGTAATCCCATCTTTTTCGTACGCTTTCTTCCAACGATCTGCACATTGTTCGATCCGCTTCATCCCGAGGATCTCCACTTGAAATCCACTGGTTTCAAAAATCTCCCTCGGAGTTCGTCCCGACACATACTGGTCAATGAACACACGTTTGAATTCATTAGCATACGTAATCGATTTTTCGCTGACTCGTAAGACATATGGGTTATTAGCTAACTGTTCTTGTTCCTGTTGATTAAAGTGTTTTTTACTCATACGATCGCCCCCGCTGTTCACTCTAGTATACAAAAAAAGGTACCCATACACTAAACCCTTTTTTCAAAGTGTCCAGTGTATGGGTACCAGTTTAATGAGCAGGCTCTCTTCATTCTTTTTATTTAATGTGATAAATCTTTAACCATCTTAACATGCGGGATATTCTCTTCCATAAAGATGGTGGATGCTACTTCATAACCTTGCTTCTCATAAAAAGCTGCTGCTTGAACTTGTCCATGCAGCTTCGCTTTCTTAAGCCCCTTTTCACGTGCGATCAACTCAAGCTCGTCCATAATTGCTTTGCCGAGTTTATGCATGCGGTGTGAAGCCAATACGCAAATCCGCTCTATTTTTGCCATATCATCGACGATCCGCACTCTGCCCGTTCCAACAGGTACATTCTCGTAATATACAAGAACATGATCAGCAATTGCATCGTATTCATCAAGCTCTACTTCCTCCGCAACACCTTGCTCTTTGACGAAGACTGTTTTTCGAATCAGGTACGCCTCTTCCAATTGCTCATCTGTCGTAATCCGTTTTGTTTCCATCTTTCTCTTTCCTTCCATAAAGAAATCTCTATAAAACTGCGACTATTCAGCCTCTATGTTTATTATAATGCTAATTTGCTAATTAGCCAAAACTTATCGGTATTTCAATCCAAAAAATATAATGGCCGTTGTCATGAACAACGCCGATTTCTCCTCCATGCATCTCTACTATTTGTTTGGCAATGGTAAGTCCAAGACCTGTACCAGCTGGCATAGAGCTGCGAATATCATTCGACTCCCGCTTGAAAAAACGATCAAACAATTGCGCTTCCTCATGAGGATTAATCGGTACTCCTTCATTTTCAATGGTTAACCGAAATATATCGTTCGAGGCAGTTGCTTTTACCGTCATCACACTCGGTTTGATCGAATATTTGAGCGCATTGATTAAAAGATTGTCAATAGCTCTCACTATTTTCTGCGTATCACTCTCGACACAGACCGGTCTTGCACAAAAGCTTTTCACCACAATGATTCCCTGCTCGGCAGCAACAGGCTCAAATTCAATAATAAGCTGCTCTACTAGTTTGTTGATATCTACGGATTGCTTAATGAAGTTGTGATCTCCGCCAGTCAGTCGTGTATATTCAAACAAATCATCGATCAATTTCTTAAGCTGCTGCGTCTTGTGGAAAGCATTGTCTATAAATCGCTCTTGTTCACTTGGATCTTGAGAGGCATGTGATTTCAATAAATCCAAATAGCCGATAATGCTGGTAAGCGGAGTCCGCAAATCATGCGAAACATGTGTGATTAGCTCCATCTTCGACTGTTCGAGCATTCGTTCTCGCTCTAGCTGTGTTTGCAGCTGCTGAGCCATATGGTTAATATTTTGAGCAACGATACCCAGTTGATCCTGCCTTGTTAACGGAACGCGGTATTCCAGATCCCCACCGGCTATTTTGATTAGCCCATACGTTATTTCTTTGAAATAACTGACCACACCACGCGTAAAAACAAAGAAGAAAAAAATAAATATACCGAAAAATAAAGGCAACGATATGAAATTATTGAGTATAAACCCAAATTGTGTTCGAGTAAAATGATCCATTCCTACGATAAAAACCACGGCAATGATGAAACTTAGGACGGGCACCCACAGCATAAGACCACGAATGCTGCGCAGTCCCATTAGCATACTGCTCACATTATTTTTCAATCTTATAGCCCACTCCCCATACCGTTTTTATATATCTCGGTTCCCTAGGGTTTTCTTCGATTTTCTCTCGAATATTGCGGATATGAACCATGACCGTATTTTCGGAGTAAAAGGCGGATTGATCCTTCCATACGTTCTGATAAATTTTATCGATATTAAAGACTTGCCCCCTGTGCGATGCGAGCAGCAGCAATATTGCAAATTCGATAGGTGTTAGCGCTATTTCTTGGCCTTTTACTGTAACCAAATGCTGATCCTTATTGATGATAAGCGCATCTATCGTAATTTCGTTTGAAGCACTCACCGCCTGGACCGTCAAGGTTTGCCTTCGCAGCTGTGCTTTGACTCGTGCCAGCAGCTCCAATGGATTAAACGGTTTTGTAACATAATCATCAGCCCCTGTGGATAGACCTGTAATTTTATCGATATCTTCGCCCTTTGCAGAAAGCATAATAATGGGGACATCGTGTTCCTCTCTAATTTTGAGGCAAGCTTTAATCCCATCCCATTTGGGCATCATAACGTCCAGAATAATCAAATGAACGGGTTCGCGGTTGACAACCTCAACTGCATGCTGTCCATCGACAGCTTCCACTACACGATATCCTTCATTCCTTAAATAGATGTGTAGAATATCACGAATTTCCGGATCATCGTCAACAACCAAAATCGTCCTGCTCACTTGTTTACCTCCTTTAATGAAGTTCTGCGATATGCTTATAAAGGCTATTTTTTTCTACAAACGTAGACGAAAGCAGGCGGAACATTGATAGGTACAAAAATAATCTTTTCAATATGAAAATGTAAACTTAATTGCTTCTTCATTTGCTGCGAATACTGAAAGGCAACAAACCATCCATCATCCTTTAAGGAGTTTACTATTTGCGCGATCAGTATATCCCTCAGTGTCTGATGGAAATTGAAAAAAGGCAAGCCGCTAATGACACAGTCCAATTGCTCAATCCCTTCTTGCTGTAAGGCTGCTTGCAAGTTTGTCGTGTTCTCATAACATAAAAAATTTGGGTAATTTTCTTTCAATGTTTTTAACATATACGGATCTGTCTCAAAAAGCAAAACTTTCGTTTGTTGATGAGCAGCTTCCTGAATTTGCTTTGTAATCGCACCGGTGCCAGCACCAAGCTCCGCTGCCGCTAGTACCTCATGCCATGGGATGCTCTCGACCATCTTTTGGGCCAAATACTTGGAGCTCGGCATGACACTGCCGATTTCCATAGGCTTATATAAAAACTTATACAGAAACAAACATTTTTCCTTTAACGATTGTTTTATTCCCATGATTGTTGGTCACTCCCTCGCTTCTTTTCCTCATGCTAACAAGAAATTGTGCGGATAAAGCGAGGATAAATATGAATTTATTCTGAAGAGCATTCATTCTTTCACTTCAATATCCCACAAAAATGACCAACTAGAGGAGTAATATGCCAAAAGCGAAGCTTTTTTTCGGCTTGCTGCGTGCTATGCTAGCCTTAGGATTAAATAATATAGTAAAGGCGGGATATATAGTGTCATATCTATCAATTAGCACATGGAGCTTACATCGTAATCTTGGACCTCTTCACTGGACGGTATGGGATAACGAAACGAATACTCATCAAACGCGTGTACAAGAACAACCGCAGCTTACGACTTTGCTAGACCTTCCAGCTGAAGCAGCTGCTAGAGGTTATCAAGCGCTTGAAGTTTGCCATTTTCATTTTCCTTCAACTGAACCGGCTTATCTTGAGCAGCTTCGCCTCTCTTTCGAAAATGCTGCGATTAAGTTTGATACCTTGCTGCTCGACTATGGCGACATAACAACAGTTGATGCGGCTAAAAGAACAGCAGATCTTAGTTTCATTCAGAATTGGATCGATATTGCTTCACAAAGTGGAGCTAAACAAATTCGTGTCATTGCTGGTGAAGCTTCACCTAGTGATGATGCTGCCATTGAATTGTCCGCTTCCTCCTTGTCCGAGCTAGCTGAATATGCTGCTTCTAGAAATGTTCATGTTATAACTGAAAATTTCAAAGCGCTTACGTCGACATCGGAAAGCAGTCTTAAGCTGCTTGCGCATGCGGGTAAAGCAGTAGGCTTTATAACCGACTTCGGCAACTATCATAGCGCGGACAAAATCAGTGAAATTGGCGATACGGCACCACTAAGCGTCTCAGTTCATGTTAAGCCTACCTATGATGATGCCGGTGTCCCTGATAAGGACGAGCTAGTCCCCTATCTTACTGAGGTTGAACGAGTTGGGTTTAAGGGTGCTTATGTTCTCATATACGATGGCCCAGGAGATATGTGGGAAGGGCTTAACCGAGTTAAAGCAATTGTAGAGCCATTAATATTGACAGTCCGCTAGCCCCCTCCTATACTTATAGAGTGGAATAATGATAATCATTATCGAGTATACCTACTCTATAAGTATATTTTGAGAAACCGAAATGGGGCACAAATACATGGCACATGATATGGACTTTACACTTGTAGAAACATATTTTCACATTTCTCCGAAAGGTGCAGCTCATCCCTTGCTTGAGCTGCCAGCGATCAGCTTTTATGATAAAGAAACTGCTCATGCAACACTTATAAAAGCCGGAGAAATGGTGCAAGCAACGGGCATGCAACTAGCTGCTTCCTTTGTAGGCATGTCCTTCTTTAATCTGTGCATAACGAATCTATTTTTTGTTGCCCAATACAACCGTTATTTGGATTTATCGCTACATAATTTAACTTATCAGCTTGAGAAACACGATGATCATGCCCATCTGGGCTTCAAAATTAATGAGCTTCGCTGGACAGATGTGCCAACCGAAGAACAAGAAAGAAAGCAGTTTTTAGAGAATGCCTTTCGAACTAGCTTTACGGATGAGATTAACGATATCGTCGAAGCTGTAGCCATAAGTGCCGATGTGAAATCCRCCATGATCTGGAACCAGGTCGGTGGACAACTGCAGGGTGTGATTGATTTTCTGAAAAATAATATGAACGATCAGTCACTGTTGACAATTGTACAGCGCGATCTTGAGGTCATTCTCGGTCTGCCTGCTGAGGTATTTAATCGGAAACGGAACCCTTTTGTTCACAAACCTCGGTATATCGATGATCCGTGGTCACCTGGAGGTCCACAAATCGTTCTTCGCTCTTCATGCTGTATGTACGATTGTCGTGTTGATGGTGTGAAATGTTATACCTGCCCTCGTTTGCTGCCAGAAGAACGTGAAGAAAGACGCAAGCTGGTTGCAGCTAGCGTCCACTAATATAAAAAGCTGATGTCAGATACTACATGTACCTGACATCAGCTTTTTTTGCTGCATTATTTTATAATTTCAATATTTGTTTACATAATTATTATTATGTATCCTTATTCTGAAATTTCATTGGGATTTTACTGGAAATGTTGTTCATCGCATTTCGAAGCTGTTTATTATCAATATGCGTGTAAATTTGTGTTGTTTCAATACTCGCGTGCCCAAGCAGCTCTTGCAAGGTTCGTATGTCTGTACCGCTGCGAATTTGCATCGTTGCAAATGAATGCCGTAGCTTATGGCTCGATAGCCTTTTATCCGCAAGTGCAGRCATCGTCTCCTTTAGCAGCTTGATCGTTTCATCAGCGACGGTCTGTATCATTCGTATAGATAATCTTCGTCCAAACTGCGATACAAAAAACGGCTGCTCCTTACCCTGCCTGGATTCCTTGCGCTCAGCAAGCGCCTCATTCAATACATGCTGCAGTGCATCCGGCAAAGGGATAACTCGCCATTTACGCCCTTTCCCGAGAATATGAATCGATCCATCCTGCCTAAAATCCTGTACATTCATCCGGTGTACCTCACCGACGCGAAGACCGGCATAGGACATTAATAAAACAATTGCGACATTGCGAATATAATATTTCCCCTGTATGGCTTGCAGAAGCGCTTCGAGTTCATTTTCTTCCAAGTAAACCGGAATACGATTTTTCTCCTGCTTGGACTTTGCGATAAGTGCAGCAGGATTGCCTTCCAAATGCTCCATCTCGTTCAACGCTTTAAAAAATGAACGCAAAGAAGAAAGCTTGCGATTGCGCGCCTCATCCCCTGCCCCCTTCTCACGGCAAACGGCCATGTAGCGCATAATATCCATTTTCGTAATATGTTTTGTTTCTGTTGGATGTACCGTCTGTAGAAAAAAACGAACATCATTTATGTAGGCTTGATGTGTGGACTTGGTCATCCCTTTATTTTTCATCCAAATCGAAAATAAGTCCATTTCCAAGCCATAGCTATCCGTCACCTCATGTTGTCCCATTCGCAAGCAAATCCTCCATAAAAAACCTATTTTCACACTCTATTTAAGTGACCATTACTCTATTATGATAGCTTAAAAGTTGATATAAAAGCAAACTGCGTGAAATATGTATTTCACGCAGTTTTTTATCCGCAGAAATGATGATTTTTTCGATAAAAATAGCGATCAATGCTTCCGTTTTGCTCCTGTATCCGTAATAGCTAGTTTAATGCTATACGTAATCGGAATGCGACTGAATTCTTCATCCCAATCCTCTTTAACCTTTTGCCATACTTTTGGATGCGATATGCTTAGTTTAGTACCGAAACCCATGACGTCTGTTTTATATTCCTTTTGAATTTTATGTAAGGCTCTATTCACGAGTCGGCCTACTTCCTTCTCTGATGAATGTACAGCTTTGGTTACAAATTTATGATCCAGAGGCTCGTTGTCAATTAACCACTCTTCAATTAGTCGACCATCCGATTCTATATTTACGTGAAAACTAATTTTTCCATTCTTGACCTGTGAAATTATTTTACTTTTAAGCGTTTTGATCTCATAGGCAATGACCTGCTTCGTTTCAGGATCATAGCTTTTTACTAACCCGCCTTTGCCTTTGCCAGTCAACCACATTATGCCTAACAATTCTTCCTCCGATAACAGTCCTTTGAACTTTTGGGTTTTCCCCTTAATAACGGCTGCACCTGAAAATTCAATCTCGCCTTCAGCAGCAACAATATTTTGGAGTAAATAGCTGGACTTTGCATGCATTTTACCCTCTACTGCAATAAGCGACATCGGAGGTATGATCTTCAATGTACGATAACGATTACCGATCATCTCAATTACACGGAACGAAGGTATAATGTTAGTACCTTTTGATTCAAATACATCTCTAGCCATGCCGCTGCTCATGACAATTAAGCTATTCGGCCGAATATTATTATCCCTCAACATAAAGCTAAGGAGATTATTCATGCTGTATTTTCGAGACAACATCTCATTTATAACGATCACCTTCAAATGATGACCGATGACAGGCCGCTCCATTCGTGCAGAAAATCCTCTAACCATTTCAAAAAGTGAATCTCCTGTCTCCGAAACATTTATATAAGGTTTAGCTGTTACAACACCTGAAGATTCACCGTCTTTCCCCTCTGATTGTTTATCTATAATTTGCAGCGTGTAGGTGATCAGATCCTTTTTCCGATTAGAGGTACTCAGCTTATCCATTTTTTTCTCAATTTCCGTTTTGCTGGCAACATCAAGCGCTATTCCGACATATAGCCCAAGATCCTCAATCTCATCCTTGCTCCAACAACCCGTTTGGACAAGCAGCGTTAGCGTGCATAGGCATGCTAATATAAATCGTCCCCGACTGTTGCTGTGGATCTTCATCATTTTACACTCCTTTTTTTCCACTTCGTCATACCAAACAATATGATGGTCATAGAGACAAACAAATAAAGAGCGGTATTGCCTAGCAAGCTGCCGTATACAAACAAAGCGCTCGTATTTTTTGGAAGCGTGGAAACTAGAAATACAATGGGCAGTAAGAAATATAAGCATTTCATCATTTTTGCTTTGAATACTTGTGACAATCCCAAGGCTGCAGCATAATACGTAATGACAAAAGAAGAATAGATTTGCATAATCCAAATGACAAGGAAAAACGATTCAAACCTTTCAAATATTAGTCCAGAAAGCTCAAAGCTGCGTACAAGATCGAGTGTTGGCCACGTCCGTGTAATGACAACATCTATCGATAGCCCGCCAACTACAATAATTACGGTCAGCAAATAAATAAAGAACGGAATCGCTGTGCCATAGACGACTGCTTTTACCGATTTTTTCGGATTATCCATAAATGCAGTTAAAATCAATATAATTTCTACGCCTAGAAAGGACAGTGAGGTTGTTTGGACCCCCCTGAGAGGAGGCATGATTCCTTGCCCTAATACAGGCCGCAAATGATCGATTTCGAATATCCGTAAAGACATTAACATGACTAATACGTAAATAACGATTGTTATCGGCAAAATGACCTCAAATAACCTCGCAATGGGATTARTGCCGCTGGTCATCAAATAGAAGCTAACCCAAATAAAAACCATGACAATGACCCATGGAGGCGTTCCTTCCAGCAGGAAAAATTCCGTAACCTCAGATAAAACACGCACCTGATAAGCAGCTGTCATGAAAAAATAAATAACAAACGCGATGCCAATTATGCCTCCTATCCATTTTCCGAGAAGCTTCTGAGTAAACTGGTATACCGTTTGATTGATATGTAATTTTGCCAATGCAGCCATAAACACGCCTACTAATAAGGCAACCGTTCCCCCGATCAGTACCGATATCCATACATCTGGTGTCCCTACTTTTTCAACAGAAGCTCTAGGCAACGTAAGAATTCCTGAACCCAGCATAAAGTTTGAAATGATCACAGCGGTTTGAACGGTTGTAATACGATCATTGGACATCTTTTTCATATAATGCCTTCTTCCAAATTCAATTCTTCGTGCGTGTATTGTCTTTCGGCTTCAGCATTTCAGGTCGTTTTTTCATCATAAATATCGGCATGCGAACAATAAAGTCTTTCCAATCTTTAATACGGTACGGAACTGCTGGGCTCGCATAGGGTACGCCAAAACTCTTAAGTTTGACGATATGTGCGCATAACATTAAGGAAAACAAAATTACGCCATACATACCGAATGCAGCAGCGCAGAACATAGCAGCAAAACGCAGCATTCTTAGTGCTATCCCAGCATTGTATTGTGGTATTGCAAACGACGATATCGCAGTAACCGCAACGACAATAACCAAAATCGGACTCACGATACCAGCTCGAACAGCCGCTTCACCAATAATCAAACCTCCTACGATTCCCATGGCCGGTCCAATTGGTTTAGGCAGTCGAAGCCCCGCCTCTCGCAATATTTCTATCGCTACCTCCATAATGAGCGCTTCAACAAGAGATGAAAAAGGCACACCTTCCCTAGCACCAACGATAGAAATAGCCAATTTAGTTGGTATTAGGCCTGGATGAAACGATATGAAAGAAATGTACATCGCTGGTGTCAATAACGCGATCAAAGCGGCAAGAAAACGCAGCATTCTGAGCAGTGTGCCAACCATCCAACGCTCATAATAATCCTCCGGTGATTGCAGAAGCATGCTAAATGTAACAGGTGCAATCAACGCAAAAGGGGTACCGTCAAGCAGAATGGCAACCCTGCCTTCCATCAATGCGCCAATGACCCGATCGGGCCTTTCCGTACTCTGCACCTGTGGAAATGGACTCAAAAAATTATCCTCAATCAGCTGCTCAACGTATCCTGATTCGGGTAAATTATCAATATCGATCTTGCTTACCCTGCTCCTGACCTTTTCAACTAATTCAGGATCAACAATATCTTTAATATAAGCAATGATGAGCTGCTTCTTAGCACGTGTGCCAACATGCATGCTCATGAATGATAGGCTGGCATTTTCACCATGTCTTCTTAGAATCGCAGTATTGTCGGATAAGTTCTCATTAAAGCCTGCTCTCGGCCCTCTAACTAATGCCTCAGAGATTGGTTCCTCAATATTTCGAGATTTGCTCCTTGCAGTGCCAATGATAATAATTTCATCAATTCCATCAACGAGCACTGCTGTTGCACCCATTAATACTTTTGGCAGCATTTCTTCTAAAGAATGGACTTCACTTAATTGACTAACAGTTAATTC
>NZ_JBFTSN010000042.1:0-35079 GCF_056400045.1 Paenibacillus sp. 01L418 | reverse complement strand
ACAGGTCGTACACAGCGTGAGCAAATATGCAGAGAAATATAAACGTCTTCGTCTGGAAGCGGAGGCTAACGGTTTACTTTAAAGTTTTCATAACTGGAAGCGAAATGAAAAGAAGAACCTGAGTGCAGTAATCTCGCATTCAGGTTCTTTTTTGTTCTATTTTTACGAGAGAGAATCGCTGAATAAAACAATTATTACTTCTCAATCTATCGATCACATGCAGTTCATTCGTATAGAAACGGGTTGAATAATTGCTGTAATAACGATATTGTAGCAATTACAGGGTAAACGATTATAAAGCCAGATGTTGTTTTGGCAATTGTATGCGGAGGTACAAGGATGAGTACAAAATATGTTATCGGTGTTGATATAGGAACGACAAGCACGAAGGCAGTACTCTTTACGGCCAAAGGTGTCATAGTCGCAAGCCATGGTATTGAATATCCGCTGCATTCTCCTTCGCCAGCTATTGCGGAGCAGGACCCGGATGAAATTTTTAATGCTGTGTTAGGCACTATTGGTCAAGCTGTTGCGAAAAGCAACGTGCAGCAAGAAGATATTTTATGTGTTTCATTCAGTTCGGCAATGCATAGCGTGATCGCTGTGGATCAACAAGGGACGCCAATATCAAGGTGCATAACTTGGGCAGACAATCGGAGTATCGAATGGACGAATAAAATTAAAAATGAATGGAATGGCCATGAAATCTATTTGCGTACAGGCACTCCCATTCATCCGATGTCTCCGTTATCCAAGCTTACCTGGCTGCGTCATGATCATAAGGAGTTATTCGATCGTACATACAAATTTATTTCGATAAAAGAGTACGTTTTCTTCAAGCTGTTCGGACGTTATGTCATCGATTATTCGATTGCATCAGCAACAGGCCTGTTCCATTTGAACAATTTGCAATGGGATGAGGAAGCGCTTCGTGTTGCTGGCGTTACGGCAGATCGGCTTTCGGAGCTTGTGCCGACAACGTATAAGCTGGAGGGGTTGGAAGAGCAGTTTGCGAAGCTGATGAATTTGCAGCCAAACACACCATTTATAGTAGGCGCTAGTGATGGCGTACTCTCCAATTTGGGTGTCAATGCGATTAAGCCTGGCGTAGTTGCCGTTACAATCGGTACGAGCGGTGCTATACGAGCGGTAACGGACAAGCCTGTAACTGATCCGAAGGGCCGTATTTTTTGCTATGCTTTAACTGAGAAGCACTGGGTTATCGGGGGACCAGTGAATAACGGAGGAATGATTTTTCGCTGGGTTCGCGATCAGATCGGTACGGAAGAAGTTATTACGGCTAAAGAAAGAGGTATCGATCCCTATGAGCTGCTAACGGAGCTCGCTGCGAAGGCGAAACCGGGTTCTGAGGGTCTTATTTTCCATCCTTATTTGTCAGGCGAACGTGCTCCGCTTTGGGATGCGAATGCGCGTGGTTCATATTTTGGGCTGGGACTTCATCATAAGAAAGAGCATTTAGTTCGCGCAGCGTTAGAAGGAGTCATTTATAATTTATATAGCGTACTCATGGCACTTGAAGAATTGACAGGCAAACCTACTCAAATTCAAGCAACAGGAGGGTTTGCGAGGTCAGAGCTTTGGCGCCAGATGATGGCTGACATATTTGATCAAGAATTGCATGTGCCTGAGAGTATTGAAAGCTCTTGTCTTGGCGCGGTTATTCTGGGGTTATACAGGGAGGCCACTGAAAAAGTCCGTTAGATATAAAGGCACAGACCCTCAATATTTTGAGGGCGCTGTGCCTTTTTTCTTGTATACTTTCAGTATCACGTCGGAAGGGTGAATATCATGTTCCAGCCTCAACTCTCATTTGCACTTAGTCCGTACACAGCGCTGTACGACCTCATCGTGCCAAAAGACAACATGTTGCGTCAGATTAACGAACTCGTCGACTTCTCCTTCATCTACGACGAGTTGAAAGCTAATTACTGTTTAGATAATGGCCGCAACGCTATTGACCCGGTGCGGATGTTTAAATATTTGCTTTTGAAAGCCATTTTCGAGCTGTCAGACGTGGACTTGGTTGAGCGCTCCCGTTATGACATGTCTTTTAAATATTTCCTTCAGATGGCACCGGAAGAAGCTGTCATAGATTCCAGTTCTCTTACGAAGTTCCGTAAGTTGCGATTGAAAAATATGGACCTGCTAGACCTACTTATTAGCAAGACTGTTGAGCTGGCTACCGCGCAAGGAATTTTAAAGAGCACGTCTATCATCGTGGACGCAACACATACGAAAGCACGCTACAACCAGAAATCGCCGAGAGAAGTTTTGCAGGATCGTTCCCGTAAATTGCGT
Source organism: Paenibacillus sp. 01L418 (assembly GCF_056400045.1). NCBI lineage: Bacteria > Bacillati > Bacillota > Bacilli > Caryophanales > Paenibacillaceae > Paenibacillus > Paenibacillus sp. 01L418. Next base: position 32,760 of record NZ_JBFTSN010000042.1, on the reverse strand, counting down.
AAAGCCATCTACACCATCGATGAATCGCTACGAGCAAAGCTTCCCGCTAAGAATACGGTGGACACGCTTGAAGCCGAGATCACCTACTGTCAGGAGCTCATTAAGATTACTGAAACCGGTCTTGGTATCGCCCAGCTACCTAAAATTACGGAACCGCTTAATCTGCTTAAAGAAACCGTTGAAGATGACGTAGAGCAACTGCGCATCTCGCAGGATCAGGACGCGCGCATCGGCCACAAGAGCGCGGACTCTTCATTTTTTGGTTACAAAACGCACATAGCCATGACCGAAGAAAGAATCATCACAGCCGCTATTGTCACAACCGGCGAAAAGAACGACGGCAAACAACTACAAGCGCTCATCGAGAAAAGCAAGGCAGCAGGCGTGAACGTGAAGACCGTCATTGGCGACATGGCTTATTCGGAAAAAGATAATTTAACCTACAGCAAGGAAAATGAAATTCAACTCGTCTCGCGATTAAATCCCCTGATTACCCAAGGTGCGCGCAAGAAGGAAGATGAGTTTGAATTCAACAAGGATGCTGGGATGTATGTTTGCAAAGCAGGGCACATGGCCATTCGCAAAGCGCGCACAGGAAAGAAGGGTGTTGGGGCAAATCAGATTAACACCTACTATTTCGATATAGAAGCGTGCAAGAAGTGTCCCCTAAAAGAAGGATGCTACAAGGAAGGAACAGCGAACTCAAACACCGACACGGGTACGACGTGGCCACGTCCTCGGGTCTGCCTGGCATGCAGATACAAGGTGCTATGGCTATATTCGCAGTGAACTTAAAACGGATATTGAAATTAGCTGACTAACAAACAGCGCCAAGACCTCAAAAATGCGACACCTTCTCCGGAATATCAGGAGAAGGTGTCGCATTTTTGCTTATCGCTTTGGGGGCTCACAAAAACCTTAAGTTCTTCAGTGGCCTCGCCGGCCGCCCCATCCTTTTTAAACTATTGCTGCTCTTTATCCAAATAATCGCTCACTAAATATGATATCATCTCAGCATTGGTGCTTCGCGGAGCGCTGACAAAGTCATCGCGATTCGAACGCAACTGAAAATAATATGTAGCAGCATCATCTTCATATAATCGTTCTCGCAATATACTCTTTTCACTTCCTAATTGTTTTAAAATCTGTTCATAAAATTGTCCTTGAGTCAGCGTATCCACTGCGTCTAAATGAAAAATTCCTTTTAGCTCTTTTTCAATAATGAAGCGCAGCTGTTTAGCGAGCGAAACATCCAGAAGATTATTAAACACGAGATTGCTGTAAACTTCTATCTCTTTATTATTTTCGATACTATCTTTAATCGTGTTCCATCTCGGAGAATCTTTCCCCCATATCGCGGGTATTCTGACAATGATCGCTCGTTCATACAAAATTTCTGTAAGCATGTTTTCACATTCGATTTTGAATTTCCCATAATCGGTGCCGGAAATAGGTAGATCTGTTTCAAAATGAGGCTTTGAAAAGTCTCCATCAAATACGTTCGTCGTAGAAAAGAAATACAGTCGACTATTATGCTTAGCTAATTCCATAGCCAATTCTTTATGGAACAACAGCTGTTGATCAAACTCTCCTCTTAAGCAAGAAATAACAATATCGGGTTTAATCGAATGGATGATTTCCTTCATTTCAGCCATTTGCTCAACATCTAAATTGTACTGCTTATCCGTAGGCAGACTCGTAAATGATGAAGAATAAGTGCCATACAGGTCAAAACCGTGCTGCAATTCATCAACCAATGCTCTTCCTACAAGACCGCTTGCACCTAGAATAAGTACCTTTTGCATTCTAAATACACTCCTCCAAAACACCTTTATTAGAAAACGATCCATAACTAAAAAAAGATACGCAGAATCTAAAACATAACAAGCCATACTTGTTTCTATTCCTTATTTCTTCCCAAAAAAACAGACGCAAACCAGCGGATTATACCCGTTGTTTACGCCTGCTTATTTCAAGCTATTCAATTAAAAGCTGACGGAGATACACGATGCTTGGTCGCCTGCTCAAAGCCATAGGCTAGTTTAATTAAGGTAGGCTCGCTGAAGGCTGTACCTATAAATGTGACCCCTTGCGGTCCCTTGGTCGTATAGCCGCCTTCGGCAATGATTCCCTTCTCCGCATAACCGCCAGGCACGGTAATGACCGGATAACCCGCTCTTGCGGCAAGATCATCGCCATCATCATTGCCTAGGAACAACAAAGCATCCAGTTGATGCTCCTCTAATGCGAAGTCAATTCCCTGCTTGCCTGCCAGCTCTTTATTTCTCAAAATACTATCGACATATTCCTGTTCGGTCAACGTTCCGCTCGTTTCCTCCGCCGAAAGCAGCGTATCCTGCCCATATTTTAAAGCAATGTCTGCATGCTCTTCGTTATAAGCAATTAACTCCTTCAAGGAATGAACCGGAACCGATTCATCCAGCTTTCCGAGGTAGTCATTGATATATTTTTTGAATTCATATCGCAGCACATGCCAATCCCAATCAACCTTCTCACACGGCAGCTCAACGGGATCGATAATCGTCGCGCCAGCCTGTTTCAAAACCGCAATAGCCGACTCCATGATCGCAAGCCTGTCTTCGTCCAAATCTTTATAATAAAAGCGCGGGATTCCGATCCTTGCTTGCTTTAAATAACTAGCATCAAGAAATGGCGTATAGTCGGAATGAGCTTGCTTTGCCCCATTTACCGTAACCGCATCTCGCTCATCGGCGCCTGCCAATGTTCCAAGAAGAATAGCCGCATCCGTTACCGTTCTAGTCATCGGACCTGCTGTATCCTGACTGTTTGTAATCGGTATAATGCCAGCTCGGCTTACTAACCCAATCGTTGGTTTAATTCCTACTAGGCTCGTTTGGCTTGCAGGGCTTATGATGGATCCCGAAGTTTCCGTGCCAATTGCAGCAGCTGCCAAATTGGCGGCAACCGAAGCGCCTGATCCCGAGCTTGAACCGCCAATGAACAGCTCTCCCGGACCATACGGGTTAAGCACAAGGCCTCCTCTTGAGCTGTATCCCGCCCACATTGTGCCTGACATGAAATTAGCCCATTCTGTCATGTTCGCTTTGCCTAGCAGAACCGCTCCTGCGGCACGTAATTGCGAAGCAACAAAGGAATCTTCCGCAGCATATGAATTCGCTAAAGCTACTGATCCCGCGCTTGTGTGCATATTGTCGTGTGTATCGATGTTATCCTTGAGCAAAATCGGAATACCGTGCAGGCTGCCACGACTCCCTTTTTCTTGTCGCTCTTTATCTAACGCTTTGGCAATTTCAATGGCATCAGGGTTCATTTCCAAAATAGATCGAAGAACGCCATCATATTTGCTGATTCGCTCCATATATAACTGGACCAGCTCTTCTGAGCTTATCCATCCTTTTTCCATTGCTGATTGCATGCTTGTAATATCCGCTTCCACAATCCATGTATCCTTATTCTCGATCACTTGATCATCCCCTTAACGCCGCTTCTAATAACCTACAAACCTAATCATATCCATTATTAGAGCAGCTGTCAGCGTAGAGAATGAGTATAACTAAGCTTTCCGGCAGCAGCTGTACGACTCAGATGGAATCGCTGCCTTCTGTTATCGTTCCACCTTTTGAGAAACACTTATCGGAGATGTTCCCTTTCTTTTACCGAATGCCCCCATGTTCGTGCCCAGCACACCAACAACGATAACTGCAGCGCCAATGAAATGGTAGTATGCCAGCTTCTCGCCGAGAAACACAAATCCACCGATAACAGAGACCAACGTTGCCAGATGATTAAATACGCTCACTTTAGACGCTTCAAGCTTGGATAAGGCGTAATTGCTGAGCAAGCTGGATACGAGCGAAGAGAGCACGCCCAAATATAATATCGATAGGAGGAACACTGGACTGGCAAATGGTTCAAAATAATGAGCAATCGTTCCTTTGGCGACATGTTGGCTTATTGCGATAAAGTTAAATACAAGGAAGCCAATAGCCGTCATCATATACGTCATCGTCATTACCTTCATGCGACCAGAGAGTCGCCTTGCTAGTACGCTATAGCCTGCCAAGGAAAGAGCTGACAAAAGTATGAGCAAGGTGCCTTTTACATTAGAAATATCGATTGACGTCCCCTTCATGACAAAGATGAATATAACCCCAACAACAGAGAGCAGGGTCGAAAGCTTCTGTACCTTAGTCGTCCGCTCCTTCAAGAAATACGCTGCGGCAATCATCGTGAAGATAGGCACTGTGGCATGAATAATACCTGCTTCTGCGGAGGATGTAAACTGTAATCCATAGGCTTGGAAAGCAAAAAACATCGACGGATAAAAGACAGCTAGCGGAAGAATGCTTAGCATATCCCGCGCTTTAAGCTGCAGCTTGATCCAGCCGAATGCGACTGGTATTGTTGCCGCAATAAAAGATATGGTGAAACGGTGGGCGAGACTGTCCAGCGGACTTGTAACCGTCAAGGCTAATTTTCCGAAAAGAAAAGAAAGCCCTACAATAGTGGAATAAACAATAATCGCTGTATACGCAAGCCGTTTCGACTTCGAATTATTGTGTGTTGTCATCATGGTATACCTCCTAGTAACTGTTCGCTTTATATAGGTATCGTATCTCCAAAGCTGCACATGCTACAATATACAAAAAAGCCATCTGTATCGGTACAGATGGCAGGAGGCACTGTTAAAATGTACTTTTATTTAAAGCTCATGAATGAGCTGGAGGAGCTCATTGCAAAGCAGCCCTATAAGGATGGGCAGAAGCTCCCTTCCATTCGAGCGCTGGCAGAGCAGTTCAATTGCAGCAAGAGCACAATTATTAAAGCTTTGGATGAGCTGGAGAAACGCCATCTCATTTATGCGATGCCAAGAAGCGGCTATTTTGTTGTAAAAGGAATGAACGCCGCTCAAGATGAAGCAGCCCGCCTGCTCAACTTTGCAGCATCGGCGCCCGATCCGGCATTGTTTCCTTATTTGGATTTTCAGCATTGCATTAATAAAGCAATCGACACTTACCAGAAGGACTTATTTGTTTATGGCACCGCCAAAGGAATGGATTCCTTGATTGATATCGTTCGCAAGCAATTGATGAGCTATCAGGTGTTTGCGCCAGAGCGCAATATCTTTGTTGTCTCCGGGGTTCAACAGGCGCTGTCTCTGCTTGCATCTATGCCATTTCCGAGCGGCAAGCAGAAGGTGCTGATTGAGCAGCCAGGTTATCATCTGTTTATAGAGTATTTACAAACACGGAATGTACCCGTAATTGGCATCGAGCGTCGTTTCTCCGGCATTGATTTCAACAGGCTGGAGGAGATCTTTCGCACAGAGGACATTAAGTTTTTTTATACGATGCCGCGGTTTCACAACCCGCTTGGCTGCTCCTATTCGAAGAAAGAGAAGCAGCTGCTCGCTAAGCTGGCCGCCAAATACGATGTATATATCGTTGAAGACGACTTTCTAGCTGATTTCGAGCAGAACAGCAAAGCCGATCCGATCTACACTTATGACGACTCCTCTCATGTCATCTATTTAAAGAGCTATTCCAAAATTATATTTCCCGGCCTGAGGATCGGTATTGCGGTCATCCCTGATTTACTTGCAGAAGCGTTTCGCCTATACAAAAAACAAGACGACATCGACAGCTCCATGCTGTCGCAAGCCGCTCTTGAAATCTATTTGCGCAGCGGCATGTTCGAGCGTCATCGCGCCAAAATCCGCGGGAAATACTCGGAAAGGGCTAAGCTTCTCGATACGGCGCTTGCGAAGGAAGCTTCACGCAGCAAAGGTGCCTTCACCTATGAGCGATCCAATTACCCGATCGTTCATACTCATATTTTGCTTCATGAAACCATTTCTGTCCCGCTCCTAATCAGCAAATTACGCAAGGAGGACATACTGGTTGATGCCATGGATCGTGACTACTTGTCTACTTTTCAGAGGGCAAATCTATTAAAGCTTAATGTGACCAATGTGATTGAGAGGAACATTGAGAGCGGCATTGAACGGATCGGCAGCCTAATAGCCCAATCCGCTCGCCTGTAACGATTAGAATTTTTCTGATACAACCTTCGCCTGCGTGAAGAGCAGCAAATAATCACGCCCGCCGGCCTTCGAATCCGTACCTGACATATTAAATCCGCCAAAAGGATGGACCCCAACTAAGGCACCTGTACACTTGCGGTTAAAATAAAGATTGCCGACATGAAACTGCTCGCGGGCCTGCTCCAATCTGCTGCGGTTCCGCGAGATGACGGCACCCGTCAGCCCATAATCGGTGTTGTTCGCGATAGCAAGCGCTTCGTCAAAGCTGCCCGCTTTAATAAACGCGAGTACCGGCCCGAATATTTCCTCTTGCGCGATGCGGGCAAGCGGAGCGACATCCTTAATGATTGTTGGTTCAATGAAATAACCGCTGCTATCTCCAATTTTGCCGCCATGTACGATGATTCCTTCGCTGCGCCCAACCTCGATATATTTTAAAATACTCATGTAGGCTCGCTCGTCAATGACCGGTCCAACGTAAGTAGACTGCTCGCTTGCTTTCCCAAGCTTTAGCCGTTTTGTTCGTTCAACAACCTTATCAATAACCTCGTCATAGACGAGTTCATGCACAACAGCACGCGAGCAGGCCGAGCATTTCTGTCCAGCATAACCGAAAGCGGATGCTGTAATCGCATCGGCCGCCAGCTCAAGATCGGCCTCCGCATCAACAATAATCGTATCCTTGCCGCCCATCTCTGAAACGATGCGCTTCAACCATTTCTGATCCGACTGGCCGATAGAGGCTTTCTCGTTAATACGCAGGCCTACCTCCCTTGACCCCGTAAAGCATATAAAGCGGGTTAATGGATGCTCCACCAAAAAATCACCCACCTCATTTCCCGCGCCGGGCAAGAAATTCACAACACCGTCAGGCAGCCCTGCCTCCTCCAGCAGCTCAACAAATTTCGCCGCGATAACAGCCGTCGCGCTGGCCGGCTTTAATACTACCGTATTGCCGGCAACAACCGCCGCCATGGTCATGCCCGCCATAATCGCAAGCGGAAAATTCCATGGCGGAATAATAACGCCAACGCCAAGCGGGATATAGACTAGCTCATTATCCTCGCCTGCTACAGCAACAATAGGCTGACGCTCTGCAAGCCGTTCCATCTCCCGCCCGTAATACTCCAAAAAATCGATGGCTTCGGCTGTATCTCCGTCGGCCTCCGCCCAGCTTTTGCCCGCTTCATAAACGAGCCATGCAGAAAACTCGTGCTTACGCCTTCGCAGTAACGTCGCTGCTTTATACAATACTCTCGCCCTGGCAGAAGGCGTCACTTTCTTCCAATGCTCGAAAGTCTCTGCGGCAGCAAGTATGGCTTTATGCGCCAGCTCAGAATCCGCCTGTGAGACGATTCCTACAAGCTGCCCAACATCAGAGGGATTGATTGATTTTCGCTTTTGAATCGTCTCGATGCGGTCAGCACCAATCCTTAGAAAATACTCTTGGCCCAGCTCCAGTTCAACTTTGCGCAGCGCCTCCTGAAAATCATTAATATGGTCGATTACCGAAAAATCGGTAAATGGTTCGTTCTGATATGGCTCCCGCATAGCTCAGTTCCTCCTGCTCATTCGAATCTTTGCTAGTCGCTTGAGGCTCTTTCCCTTGCTTCACAAAATCTGTTCACCCAGCAGCGAGCCAATTAGCTCCACCGCAAGCTTAGCCGTCTGGTCATTATGGTCGAGGCTTGGATTAACTTCCACGACTTCGGCTGATGTGACCAGATCCGATTGATAAAGAAGCTCAAGTGCAAGATGCGCTTCACGGTAGCTGAGTCCGCCCCTGACAGGCGTGCCCGTACCCGGTGCCTCAACCGGATCAAGGCTATCAATGTCAAAGCTGACGTGGACGCCATCAGTCGTTTGCTTAAGCTGCTGTATCACCTTCTCCATCACGCGAGCAATACCAAGGCGATCAATATCATGCATGGTATAACAAGCGATGCCTAAAGATCGGATATAGGCCTTCTCGCCGGAATCAAGCGATCTGGCTCCGACAATCGCGACATGCTCTGGCTTTATTTTGGGCGAAAATCCTCTTAAATTCGTTAACAAAGGAATGCCTCTGCCAAGGCTGATGCCAAGCGACATCCCATGTATATTGCCCGAGGGACTTGTATCCTCCGAATTCAAATCCGAATGCGCATCAAACCAAATGACTCCAAGATTTTTATAATGCTCGGCTAAGCCAGCAATCGTCCCAATGGAAATGCTATGATCTCCGCCTAGCACTAACGGGAATTCCCTTGCCGCAACGATCTCCGATACGCGCTCAGACAATCGGCTGGTCACTTCGTGCACCTCAGACAAATGTTTGGCATTTGCGGATTGAAGCGGCGGTATTGGAGTAACTAAGCCAATCTCGCCCGCTAACCGATGCGGGATGTGAAGCTCCGCCAGCTTGCGGCTAAGCTCTGCCGCCTGCAATATATGCGCTGGACCAAGCTCCGCACCGGGATTCCCTGCCCCTTTCCCAAAAGGAACAGCAACGATTGCCACCTGTTGAATGCTCATCGCCGTCACGCTCCTGCCTGTATGCTATTCGCGAAGACCGTTTGAATTTGTTCGAAGGCAAAGTCGAGCTCCTCTTCCGTGATGATGAGCGGCGGTGCCAAACGAATGACATGCTCATGCGTTTCCTTGCAAAGCAGTCCCAGCTCCATCAGCTTCTCGCAATAAGGCCTTGCAGGCGTCGAAAGCACAATGGCGATGAACAATCCGCGTCCTCTAATTTCAGCAATGTCCGGATGGCGCAATGTAGCAAGCTTGCTCATCAAATATTGCCCCAACAGCTGTGAGCGTTCCGCCAGCCCTTCCTCTTCGGTTACTTCAAGCGCTGCAATCGCAACAGCGCAGCTAAGCGGATTTCCTCCAAAGGTTGAACCATGAGAGCCCGGCTCGAATACATCCATAATGCTCCCGTTCGCGGCGATAGCCGATACAGGCATGACCCCTCCACCCAGCGCTTTCCCCATAATATAAATATCAGGAATGACATTTTCCCAATCGCATGCGAATTTTCGTCCTGTACGCCCGAAGCCGGTTTGAATCTCATCTGCCACAAGCAGCACCTGCTGTTCTGCACATAGCTGAGCAACAGCAGCAAGAAATCCATCCGGAGGAATCCGAATGCCCGCCTCGCCTTGAATCGGCTCAATCAATATCGCAGCGGTATTCGGCTGCATCACCGCCTTCACTGCCTCTAGGTCGCCATATGGAACAACACGAAATCCAGGTGTAAAGGGACCGTAACCTTGCTTATATTCCTCCGTTGAGGAGAAAGACGTCAGTGTCAGCGTTCTGCCATGGAAATTGCCCTCAAAAGCGATGATTTCAGCTTGATCATTCGGTATTTGCTTGACGCTGTAAGCCCAGCGTCGTACAGCTTTGATCGCCGTCTCAACTGCCTCTGCCCCTGTATTCATAGGAAGAATTCGTTCCTTGCCGGTATAGGCCGCCAGCTTCTCGCAAAACGCACCAAGTGCCTCATTATGAAAAGCTCGTGATGTAATCGTGACCTTATCCGCCTGCTCCTTTAACGCTCTAATGATCCGAGGATGTCGATGCCCTTGATTCAATGCCGAATAAGCGCTCAACATATCCATGTAGCGCGCGCCTTCTGAATCCTGCACCCATACGCCCTCTGCGCTGCTAATCACAATCGGCAGGGGATGATAATTATGGGCGCCAAATTGCTCTGCCAGCTCAATATCCTTATTTGCCCTGTTCATCACCTGCTCCTCTCTGCATGCACCGCAAAAAATAGCTGTTTTTGAATTTTATGCGGTTAAGGGGTGACAAATAACAAAGGGAACCGAGGATAGGCAGAAAGTAACAATTTCACTTGTACAAATCCGCGAGGCTTGCTTTAATAATATTTGGGGGAAAGGGGGGTTGAGTGATGAAAAACAAAAAGGTTTTTCTTACAATGCTGATTAGTCAAATCTTGTTCGGATTGTTTACGCTCGTTTGGCTTTTTGTCGCGTTAATGTCTGTTATGATGTTCGACTCGCCAGGTTCAGAAAATCTATTCTGGCCTGTGCTTTTATTTATTGTGATTTGGCTTTATCCGGTAGCTCTTATTTTGTCCATTATTGCAAGCTGGGTGCTCTATCGGTTCAATAAAATGAAAATAGCGGTTACCATCGCAATGGTACCGCTCATTTGGGTGCTGCCTCTTCTCGGTTTTTTAATCTATGCCAATGTCAGCTAATCCATGACATGGCTAAAAAACGTTGCCAGCCCTGCTCCATACTGAATTATGTATTATAATTCAACTGCTAAAAGGCTGTTTATTCCTCCGACTTGTCAAAATGCTCCTGACAAAACGCCAGTACCATCTTCTCTTCATCCTCTTCCAGCTCAAAATCAATGTACTTATTGGAGGAAGTGGTTAGAAATTCATACTTTGCGATTCGGGCTGTATCCTCTTCGATCACATAAATGACACGGAGCGTCACGCCCTCGTCATGATAAAGCTCATCATCATCCGCTACATCCAGATCAAGAATGAACTCATACCTCTTTCCTGATAAAATGCCAAACGGGTCCTTCATTAATTCAGCGCTATATTCTGTTACAGTAAACATGTCATCCGCTCCTTCTTCTCTAGTATAGCAAAACAAAAGCAGCCTGAAACTTGAAATCCAAGCTTCAGACTGCTATTTTTTTGGCAAACGGCTGCTGCCTCGCTGTTTCTTACAGGCTGCTTAGCGTTTCTGTAAGAACAGGTACGATTTGCGATTTGCGGGAAACAACGCCTTTGAGTACCGCTTTATTGTCTACCAACGTTACGTTGTAAGCTTTCTCAACCGCATGAGCTTGAGCGCCAAGTGCAAGCGCTACGGAATCATTGTTCAAAATGTCCGTTACAACAAGCACAAACAGATCAAGACCTTTTGTTGCAATAATATCGTTAAGTGCTGCTTCCAGCTCAGCTTGACGAGAAATAACATCGTTTGTATCAACCGCGTTTACTTGCGCGATTTCTACTTTGTAGCTGCCCATTGCGAATTCTTTCGCATCTAGGGAAATCAGCTGTGCAATCGTTTTGTCGCTAAGATCCGCGCCTGCTTTAAGCATGTCCAGACCGTAGCTTTCTGCATTAACGCCAGCGATTTCAGCAAGCTCGCGAGCGGCTGCTACATCTTGCTCCGTGCAAGTTGGCGATTTGAACAGCAAGGAATCAGAAATGATAGCAGACAGCATAAGGCCAGCAATTTCTTTGCGGATTTCAACGCCGTTCTCTTTGTACAATTTATTCAAAATCGTCGCTGTGCAGCCTACAGGCTCAGCGCGGAAATATACAGGGTGGCTTGTCTCGAAATTAGCAATACGGTGGTGATCGATTACTTCAAGTACACGTACACTGTCGATATCGTTTGCGGATTGTTGACGCTCGTTATGATCGACCAAAATAACAGTGTCAGTCTCGTCAGCAACATTCTCGATCAAACGAGGAGCTGGGATGCCGAAATAATCAAGAGCGTATTGTGTTTCGCCATTAACGTCCCCAAGGCGAATCGCCTCAACGTCAGCACCTAGCTTTGTTTTTAGCTCAGCGTATGCGATCGCTGATGTAATCGTGTCGGTATCCGGGTTTTTGTGCCCGAAAATAAGCGTTTTAGTCATTTCGAGTACTCCTTAAAAGTTATTTTTCGGCTGGACCAAACAGTCATTAACGGCCCATGTCCTTTTGTAAATGCTATACTAAAAACCATTATAGCTTTAAGTGCTCTTTATTCCTATACCTTTACACTGAATTAAATCATAAAATTTGTGAATGTTGTATGTGCTTAAGCTTGTAATAACTGTATTCCCTATTTTCAATAACGATATTGTTTTGAAATTCAAAACCGCATTTTAGGATCACTTTATTCGATGGTACGTTGCGTATCTGAGCGATAGCCACGAGCTCCTCGACATTCGTATTTTCGAACAAATACTGAATCAATCCGTTTGCAGCTTGAGTCGTGTAACCCTTATTTCTATGATCATTTGAAATCCCATAAAAAATCTCTCTGTTGGGCGGCGATATTTTATCCAATATTCCTGTCCCGCAAACACCGATAAATTCGCCAGTATCTCTGGATATTATACTCAGTCGCAGCCGCAGCTCTCCTATATCACCATCTTTGGATACCGCTTCTAAAAAAAGTAGATTTTCTGGTATTTCATAATGATTGAACCAGTCTGCCCTTTGTTCCTTAGAAACATTCCAATCCAGCAAAAATTCATGAAAATGAGGCTGCCAAGTGAGATTATGCAGAGCATCTAAATCCTCGACCTGATACTCTCTCAAAATAATATCTTTGCACGCTATAGTTAAAATGCTATTACTTGTATTTTGTGAATGACTCATCGATATCCTCCTAATGTATAGAAGGAATACAAAGCAGAATATTGAGAAGCATCATAAATCACAAAAAAAGCAGCAAATCACAAGGATTCGCCGCATGATGTGATGTATAACACACTTTGCTTTGTTTCCTTGTAATAGTAAAAATAGAATTGTGGATTAAACTATTACAAAGTAACTGGCATAGTGTTGATTCCCCTTCCAAATATAACCTGATAGAAATTGTAGCAAAATTCAAACTCAAAGACAATAAAATACACAGATTTTACAGCTCATGAGATTTAAAAACGATCAATAGAAACGATTAATAGACTAGTGTCCTTATTACGTTCTGTATTATAATACTCTGAAATGGGAAATTTTTCTCTATTCCATTCAACATCTTTAGTTATATCGAGCAGTTATTGAGAAAAGGATGTGTTTCAATATTAACTCGCCAGTCCGTACGCTATTTGCATTTCTTTTCGTTTTTATCGTCAATATTTCCTTAAGCATGTTGGGTTTAAGCACCAATTACTCCATCATTTCCAGCTTTATTATTGTCTTTTTGTTCTTTGGATTACCTCTTTATACGCCGCTTCTTGAAACAGATTTGGATCGATTGGAGAAATTTTTAATTGCCCAGCGTAAAAACCCTGCCTTTTATATTTTATATGCATCTTCGAACAGACAAGATGAAGAAGTTGAACGTCTGATGCCTCAATTGCTTCTCAAGTATAAACAGCGCCACAGACAAGCATTGTATATGGCCTTTCATGGTGCATATCGGAAAGATGTTTCCTCGGTAAAAAACCAAATCGTACATATACGGCCAATGGATTACCAACATTATTATGCAGCCTTTGTTCATTTGGAAGAAGGAAACATAGAGCTTGCTCGATCAAGCGCTGCTAGAGTTTCCAAGCCATGGATGAAAAATGCATTACTTTCCGAAATTGAAGAAAAAACAGGAAACCAGCTAGAAGCAGCTTCTTATGCAAAAAAAGCGCTGTTAAGCAGCCGGGGACTGCAGCGTTATGTTTTGCATAAACACTATGAGCGCGAGCTGCCTGAGGCTCTAGCAGGATAATAAATTTATTTATATCATCCTATACAACTGCAAAAGAGAGGCAATGGAGATTATGCTGCTGTGTTGCTGCATTGCTCCATACCTCCTCGAATACCTTCAACCACCAGCGCTTCGCTGGCGGTTTTTCGTATGTGTGCAATTCACCAAGAAAAAGTATTTTTTTAACACATGCAAACTATTTCTGACCGGACTTCGAATATACAAGCAAGCGGCAATTTACTATGCGGGAAAGAGAGAGCGATATGGACACAGAAGCAGCATGGATCAAGCAAGTTCAGCGACAATCCAGTGAAACGGCAGCGAATGCACTCGTTTCCCGGTACTACAAGGAAATGTACAGCTACGCATACAGGCAAACTACGAACAAACAGCTGTCCATGGATCTTACACAGGACATTTTCATTCATATGCTGCAGTCGATTGGAAAATTTGACGGAACACGCGGTTCCTTCCGTACTTGGCTGTACAAGCTTGCCACAAACCGAATTGTCGACTACTATCGCTCCAAATATTACAGCTATGCCCGTCATACCGCTCCGATAGAGGAGGAAATGCCAGATGACGGCGATTTTACATTGGAAATAGAAAAGAGAGAGCAGATTGAAACGATTATGCTCCAGGTAAATCAAATGGATGCTGCCTCACAGCATATTTTCCGCTTGAAGTTTTTTGCTGAGTACACATTCTCTGACATTGCGCCGCTGCTCAATATTCCAGAATCAACAGCGAAGACCAAATACTACGCCATGATCAGAAGGCTAAAAAAAAAGCTTGGAGGCGACAGCAATGAATGAGCAAAAATTTCAGCAAGTCGAACTGCCGGATGAACTTGAGATAGAACAGCATATCCGCAGCATTGTTGCAGCTGGCCTTGTTCCAAAGCAAACGTTCTATCACTATTTACGAACGATGTATCGTCGTCTCGGCTTCAGGCATCTGTTCCATGACTGGACAGAAATCGTCTTTGCGATAACTGCCGGGTTCGCTCTTATCATCTGGTTCGCGCTCACCGCATTTGAACGTACAAGAGTACTGAGTGAAGACCTATATTCAGCCATTTTCATCGGATCTCCCGTTTTGTATCTCGTCATCGCTCTCCTATTTTTTGTCCGCCGAAAATACAGCGATACCTATGAGACAGAAATGACCTGCAAGTATAATGTGTACCAGCTTGCCTCACTGAGGATGCTCGTATTCAGCCTCGCCTGCATGGTCGTTAATGCGGTTTTAATTGTCGCGGCAGCCATCATTTACAGCCAACTAAACGTTTTATTCGCAATATCGCTGTCAGCCGCTTCACTTTTTCTTTTCTCTGCAGCTTTCTTGTACATCATGGTCAGCGTACATTCGGACATGATGAAATATGTGCTCATTGCAGGCTGGTTTATTTTGAATCTGACTCTCCTGCAGCTAAACAAAGAGTTTTATCTACATTTCATATCCGCCATTCCCATTTCGATTTATATTGCAGTCGCCATCTTTGGATGCGCCATATCCTTAAAAAATCTTAAGAAGCTAACGACATTCCAAAGCTCGGAAGGAGCTGTCTGACATGCTAACCGTACAAAATGTGTCCAAACACTTCGGTAACTTCAGCGCGCTGGAGCAAATTAATCTTGAATTCAACAACGGCGTTTACGGACTGCTCGCTCCGAACGGAGCAGGAAAAACGACGTTGATTAAAATGTTAGTCACACTGCTGTACCCCAGTGAGGGTGAAATATTGTACAACGGTGAAAATATTATAAGGCTGGATGAACGCTATCGCGAGCAGCTCGGCTATCTTCCCCAGCATTTCGGCTATTACAAAAATTATAGTCCGCGGAAATATCTTCTGTATATTGCGGCTTTAAAGGGCATCGAGACCACTGCTGCGAAGTCCAAAATCGTGGAGCTGCTGAAGCTCGTTGCGCTTGAAGATGTGATCGATAAAAAGATGAAAAAGTTTTCCGGAGGCATGATCCAGCGTGTTGGCATTGCACAAGCGCTGCTGAATGATCCGCGAATTCTTATTCTGGACGAGCCTACAGCGGGTTTGGACCCGAAGGAACGAGCCCGTTTTCGCAATATGTTGACCAGCCTAGCGCGTAATCGAATCGTTATATTGTCTACACATATCGTGTCGGATGTTGAATCGATTGCGAATGAAATTATTTTGATCAAGGACAAACGTGTGCTGCATAAGGATTCCATTGCGAATATTTGCAGCCTCATCGACGGTATGGTGTATGAAACTACGGTTGATTTCGATGCTGCGGATGCATTTCGACATTCGTATCTGTCGCTTTCTGAGAAGCAGGAATCAGGTCGGATGAAATTTAGGTTTATAGGCACCGGACATCCTAAGCCTGATTGGAACCCATCAGCGCCAAGCCTTGAGGATGTATTCATCTACATATACCAGGATGAAGCTGCTGCGGAACAACCGGTATGAGCTGGAAAATTCGAGTTTGCGAGCTGAGAAAAGCGCTTCTCTCACCCGTCATTATCGCGCTGCTGCTGGTGTTTACCGCTTATAATCTATTCCTCATTGCTCAAGAGGCTTATAAAAAGGATGAAATGAGCATATTGAACGAGCTTGTTGCACAGTTCGGTTCCGAGATTACTAAGCCGATGCAGGAGGATTACAAGTCTTACTATTTGTCGCGACTGGACGATATGAACAAGCTGACGAATAAACGGACATCTCAAACGTATGAGATGCCCAGCGATTTTTTTGAATATGAAAATTATAAGCGTTACGTGACCGATCAACCGAATCTTTACAGCAGAGATGAGCTTGATTTGTTTAATGAGCTGCAAGTTATTCAAAATTATTATTATTTGATGCAAGACATCGATGATACCTATGCTGGGTTCAATATGAAGCAGATCGCCGAGGGCGAGATAAAGAAATATGGATTCAGCGGCTCGGCGGCTGATTTGGTGAGACAGCGGTATGACCACATTGCTGAGAGACTACAGCAGCTTATCGAAAGTGGCGAGCACAAGAATCTATTTTTCATTGGTCAAATCTATCAATCACATTCGATGCTGTTCAAAACGCTCATTGGATCTATTTTGCTGCAGCTGATGATTTTAGTTGTATTAATGACCGGGTATATAAGCAATTACGAATTTGAGCAAGGTACACATCTGCTGCACTACTCCACCAAACGAGGCAGAAAGCTGCAAACGGATAAGCTGCTTTCCTCCTTCGCAGCCAGCATAATCGTGACGACCGCTCTAACCGGAATATCCTTGTCCGCTTACTTCCTGACCTTCAGCTACAAGGGGCTTTGGAAGGTGYCGGTCAGCAGCTTTTTCAATTGGGAATTCGGCATGCCTTATCCTTATTTAACATGGCACTCGATGTCTTATATTACCTATTTAGGCTGTGCTATCGCGCTCATCTTTGTGCTCCTGCTTATCTTTACCGCCATTACCTTTGTGTTAACCGCAATTATTCGCAACAGCTACTTGGTATTTGGAGCATTTGCCATTCTTTTCGGCTCTTTTCTCCTAATTACCAACATCGTACCAAGAGATTTAAAGCTTATTTTATTTACAGGGTTTACTCCGTTTCATCTTGTATTGAATCCGAAAGCGTGGTTTACAGCAAGCGGCGCCTTCATGAGCCTTCCAAATAACGAATGGATTACAGCTGGCATTTGGCTGGCGCTGTTAACACTGTGCTGCTTCCTCTGCTTGCATCAATTTAAACGACAAAATATTAATTAGAAAGGAGCTCCTATGACAATCGTGCTGCATGAAATAAAGAAGGTATTTGGCCTGAGAATGGTCATTATGCTTCTAGCGATCAATGTTGTATTTTATTTTTTATTCATACAGTTTTATTTTCAACATTTTCCTAACGGAAATCCCGATACTGAAATTCATAAAGCCAGCATTGAGATGAAAAAGGATTATGGCACGCATATGGATAATGCTGAGTATGAGCTGTTTAGACAGAAATACGATGAAACAATCGAAAAAGCAGAACAATTCATGAAGACCGATCAGCAATTCATGGATGCTGGGATCACTACCTATGAGCAATTTTACAACAGTGATTATAACAATGAGCAACTGAACAAGCTCCATAATTATGCTGTATTCGAGTCGGATACCGAACTGTTCTGGGAGCTGCAAGCACGCAGGTACATGATCGAACGCTATGAAAATAGTGAAAAATATCCTTACAACGCATATGGCGAGGTTGATGCGAAACAGCAGAATAGAATGGAGAAACATGTTGCTTCCGATGAGGGTGACTCGATATTTACCGATGTTGTATTCAGCAATTATATGAGTTTAATCATCTACATGACCGTTCTTATCGGTTTAAGTATCCTCTTTATGGTTTCACCTATTTTTCTTCACGATAAACGAAGCAATCTTATTCATTTGCAATATACTGCGCGAATCGGACGAAGGCTTTTCTTGCGAAAGCTTACTGCAGCGATGATTTCCACACTCCTTATCGTAACCGTACAGCTTGGCGTCTTCTTCCTCATGTATAGCAGGCTGGGAACAGGATTATTTCTGGACTCGGGCATCAATTCAATATTTAATATAGGTTACTTTTGGTATGATCTCACATTCGGACAATACATTTGTCTGACTGTAGCAGCCATATATATGCTCAGTCTAATCACCGCCGTGTTTGCAGCATGGATCTCAAGCATGGCAACCAATTACATGGTCATCATCGGACTCCAAATCCCTTATGCTTTTCTGATGTTTGGATGGATGGAAAAATTACTAATCGGTAAACTTGCCGATATTTTATACGCGCAGTATGTGCAGCCGCTAACTTATTTGCTTCTTGCCGCCGGCGCAATTCTACTGTTTGTTCTTCGCTGGCGGAGTGAGCGACGAGCAGATTTGCTCGTATAACTGTTAGTTAAAATGCTGAGGCAGCCTAGAATTGAAAAGAAATATTTAGGCTGCCGCAGCCATAAAAAAATTAGGCTTTACAACAAAATGGAAATATATTATATTTGTATGCACAAACAACTTTTATGTAAAAATGAGGTAACTACGATGCTGGATACGTATTTAAAGGAATGCCTGTACTTCACTGCAAACCGATTGGGCAGAATTATTACGAAGATGGCAGAAGATGAATTTGCCGTTAGCGGCATGTCACCCACGGCTGCTTTTTTATTAATGGCTGTGTATGAGAAGGATGGCATCTCACAGAAGGAGTTAGGCGAGATTCTCCATCTCCAGCCCTCCACAGTGACCCGTCTGATTGAGAAGCTTGTTATCAAAGGGCTGCTCACCAGCCGAGTAGATGGGCGTTTATCACTTATTTCCGCCACCGAGAAAGGCAAAGCATTAAATGACACGATTAATGAGTGCTGGATGAATTTGCGTAAACGTTACGCCTTATTGCTCGGGGAAAAAGAAAGCGAAGAGCTGTCCTTTCAACTATGTGCGGTAAGTGATCAACTAGAAAATAAAGAATGACAACATCTTCTTTATTTAAGAAAACATTTGCTTGTGCAAACAAGTATAACTGTTTTGTTGAATATAAATAAAAACGCAAAGGAGAGATTTTATGAGAAACAAACCTATTTTGATCATTGGAGGCACCGGTAAAACGGGTCGCCGCGTAGCAGACAGATTGAGCGCTCGTGGACTGTCCGTACGAATCGGCTCCCGCTCAAGTGATCCTTCGTTCGATTGGGGATATCCGTCAACATGGGCAGCGTCCCTGCAAGGCGTAGAGTCTGTGTATATTACGTACTACCCCGACTTAGCGCTTCCCGGTGCTGCCGCATCGATCGGTGCTTTCGCTGATCTAGCAGTGAAACAAGGAATCAAGCGCTTGGTACTCTTGTCCGGCCGAGGTGAAGAAGAAGCTCAGCTTAGTGAGAAAGCATTGCGCGACTCTGGCGCTGACTGGACGATTTTGCGGGCGAGCTGGTTTTGTCAAAATTTCAGTGAAAGCTTCCTGCTGGACTCCGTACTCAGCGGAAGTGTTATACTCCCTGCCGCGGACGTAGCTGAACCATTCGTCGACGCGGATGACATTGCCGATGTCGCAGTTGCAGCGCTGACTGAGGATGGCCATATCGGCAAGCTTTATGAGCTGACTGGCCCGCGTGCGCTTACCTTTAAGGAAGCTACCGAAGAAATTGCGAGAGCCTGCGGCAGAGATGTCCGCTACGTACAGGTAAATTCCGAGCAGTTTATCTCTGCGCTTGCGCAGCAGGATATGCCTGATTACGTTCTCGCGTTATTGACTGAGCTATTTACTAAAGTGCTGGATGGACGCAATTCACACCTGACAGATGGCGTTCAGCTCGCTCTAAACCGTGAGCCTCGGGATTTTGCCGACTACGCTCGAGACACCGCAGCTGCAGGTATATGGGGGGTTCCAAATGTTTGATCGCTCCATCATTGTCTTAACCTTTTTCTCTGCTCTTGGCTCAGGTTTGATGGCAGGATTGTTTTTTGCCTTTTCGACGTTCATGATGACCGCTCTCTCGCGTCTTCCTGCAGCGCAAAGCATTGCCGCAATGCAGTCCATTAACCTCGTTATACTGAACCCGTTGTTTGGTCTATTGTTTTCTGGGACAGCGTTAGCAAGCATCTTACTTGCGATCACCTCTTTTTTCCGATTAGGTGAACCCGCGGCAACCTATTTGCTTGCCGGCAGCCTTCTCTATCTCATTGGCTCCGTGCTAGTAACGATTGTATTTAACGTACCTTTAAACGATATGSTCGCCTCAGCGGATCCAAGTGTTGCAGGTTCCGAATTATGGACGCGTTATGTTGCGAGCTGGACGCCATGGAATCATGTGCGAACCATTTCCACCCTTGCGTCGTTGGTTTGTTTTATTATAGCGTTCCGACATTCGAGCTAACGGTGGTACTTAAAGCTTCTTTTCAAAGCAAAGGCTTGAATCGCAGGAAATATATTCACCATATCTATCAATTTCATAATAATGATGTTTTTTATAAAAATGAAGCGCTTCTGGCTGAGGAGCCCCTGCTTCCAAACGGATATATTGATAATTCATATCCTTCGCTCTGGCTTCTAAATCATTCAAAACTTGTGCGGCTATGCCGTTCCTTCTAAATTCGGGGCTGACATAAAATCGTTTCAATTCTATATACTCATCATCCAGCGGTTTTATGGCTCCACAACCAACCGCTTCTCCTTGCTCGTACGCAACCACAAATACAATTTGCTCAATTCCAGGATCACTAAAATCTACTGTAAATACTTCCTCTGCCGTATATCTTTGCGCTAAATCCTCATCCAGCTTCTGAATAAGCCTGTGTAAATCCTTATCGTTATGTGATACTTGAACAATCTCCACTGTCATTTCTGCACGTCCTCTAGTTTGAATGGTTTGCCTGGTTATCAATCGATAATACTAGTCCTCTATTATTTTACAGAATTCGCTTCACCCTTGCCACCCTAAAGCTAACTACAAAAGTAAAGAAAGCTCTCATGGATTATACCATGAGAGCTTTCTTTTGGGCGGTTTCATGAGATTTCGCTTAAATCTACATCACACATTCATTTCAAACTGATGACTAACCTCTTATTTGCCACCGTGCAGCCAGACGGTTTGCCTTCCAACTGGACTGCTAGCAGCCTATAATTCATCTGTAGAAAACGATTGAGGATGCTCCATGCCTGTTTTACTGTCCTTTAAAAGCTTTCAAAAACTGAACGGCTTTGCTAATATCCGCTTCTGGGCTCGTACCAACTTCACGCTCGATCGTCAAATAACCTGTATAGCCAATTTCCTGAAGCGCTCGCAAATATGCCGGCCAGTCTACAGTACCATCACCAAGCGGCACTTCGCGGAACGCAGAACCTGTTTCGGCCATCGCAGCAATTTTCTCATGGTCGAGGGCAACCTCGTAGCCATAATCGCCATAAACGTCGCGCGGATCAACATCTCCCAGCTTCACGCCGTCCTTCGCATGCGTATGAACGATATAATCCTTAAGCGTGTAAACGCCTTGAACAGGATCATCTCCCGTAACCATAACCATGTTGGCAGGGTCAAAGTTAACAGCTACGCCTTTGGTGCCAAGACCATCAAGAAACGACTTCAAATGCGCAGACGTCTCAGGTCCTGTCTCAATCGCAAAATAAGCGTTCATATCATTCGCGAATCTAGCTAGCTCTTCACATGCCGCATGCATCGTCTCATAAACACGGCTGTTTTTGTCGCTTGGAACGATACCGATATGCGTCGTAATAATGTTTGTTCCAAGCTCCATGCCAAGCTCCATAATCCGTTTGGATTTATCGATTTTCGCACGGTTTTCTGCCGGGTCCTGAAAACCATGGCCGCCCAAATCGCCAACTAGAGCGGAAATATCAAGGCCTAGCCCATCAATATAAGACTTCCATTCTTTTCTTGCAGCTGCGTTCAGGTTAGCAGGGTCCAGCTCGCCATGTACCGCATACATTTGCACGCCATCCGCACCAACCTGCTTCGCTTTAAGCAAACCTTCCTTTACACCAACCTGAAAGYTATCCACGATAACGCCGATTTTGTTCGTAATGATAGGTGATGTCATCTTCGAGTCACTCCTTCGTTTAAATTTCGTTCCATACACGTCTTACGAATTCAAAGCCAAGTCTCGTTCCAAGACGGCAATCTTCCAAGCCTTCAAACTCGATGGAAATATAATCATCATAGCCGCTTTCTTTCACAGCACGCAGTACTTGCGGCATTGCGATGTCACCATGTCCGACGATTGCTCCCCGAAGCCAATTGCCGCCTTTGGATTTAAACCAGCCTTCACCCGGATTTTCGGTAGATGGACGATAGTAGAAATCTTTAATATGGACCATAGAAGCCAGGCTGACATTGTTTTTAACAGCAGCAAGAGGATTCTCATCCACACAAAGGAAGTTCCCGACATCAAGCGTTGTCTTGAAGTTTGGACGATCTACAACCTCAATGAGTGCCTGTACCCGGTCGCTATGTTGTATAAAATAACCGTGATTTTCTACACTTGTTGTAATTCCAAACGTTGCTGCATAATCCGCAACTGCTTGGCAAGCCTTCGCTAGCTTTGGCAGCTCCAACAAGAAGTTAGAAATGGATAGGTTTTGCGATGATGCCACGTCGTGACGCATCTTCTTCACACCAAGTGCTGCCGCAATATCCACTTCACGCTTCAAGCGGTCAAGCTCCTGCTCGAATTGTTCTTCATTTAATCCGGAGAAGTTTGCACCTACCGCATAATTCGATATTTCAATACCGCTTTCCTGCGCTTGCTTCTTAATCACTTCGATCAGTTCCGGATTTTCAGTAAGGTTAAAGCCAAGCGGTACAATTTCAACATGCTCTCCGCCAATGGATGCGATATATACGATAACATCCTGTATCGTCATTTCGCCCGTTCTCAGTGCATTATATAAGCTGTATGTGCTGATTCCTAATTTCATAGACGCACTTCCGCTCCTTTTGCTGCGGATTCATAAATGCCGACTAATATCTTCATAATTTCCACGCCATCCGCCACTGGGCTGATTGGCTGTTTTCCGTTAGCAACACAATCAACGAAGTGGTTGATTTCATTTTGAAAAGCGCCAACAAAATCAAAGCCAGCGTGATCCGTCTGCGGATATACGTTTAAGATCGTGTCATTTTGCTCTGTTACAATAACGGTTTCCGGATCGATCTCAAAACCGCCCTTTTCCCCATACAGCTTAACTGTGTTTTCATTAGACTTGGCATGCAGCGTGAAGCTGACATCTACGAGCAGCGATGCGCCATTCTCGAAGCGAATAAGTGCATTCGCTAAATCCTCAACTGTATTTTTCTCCGCATCGTAATCCGCCGCTTGGTAGAAGCTTAAGTTTTTTACATTGGCACGATTGCCAAGCTTGCGATACGTATTGGCACTAACGGATACCGGCTTCGGACGTCCCATCAAATACCAGCAAAGATCGATAACGTGTACGCCAATATCAATAAGCGGTCCGCCGCCTGAGCGCTCAATGTCGGAGAACCATCCGCCTGGATTTCCAAGGCGTCTGAGCGTTGATGCTTTGGCAAAATAAATTTCACCGAACTCGCCTCTGTCAGCCATCGCACGAATCAATTGTGCACTCGTATCGTATCTGCGGACGAAGCCCACTTGAAGGAGCTTGCCGGATTGCTCTACAGCCTCTTGCACAAGAAGCGCATCTTCAACCGTACGGCAAAGCGGCTTTTCTACGAGCACATGCTTGCCAGCTTTAAGAGCCGCAATGCTGATTTCAGCATGCGTATTGTTCCACGTACAAATGCTGACCGCTTCAATAACTGGATCGGCGAGCAGCTCGTGATAATCCGTATAAATTTTTTCGGCGCCATATTTCTCAGCTGCGGCTTTTACGCGCTCTTCATTTAAATCGCAAACCGCGTAAATGTTCGCATTAGGATTTTTCTTATAGGAATCTAGATGAGATGATGAGATAGAGCCTGTTCCAATAACCGCGATTTGTATCGGTTTCATTGCTAATCTCTCCTTATGAATTCTAATAGTAAGGTTTTGCATGTCTACACTTTCGTATTATAATGGTTTCAACCTGCAACTCCATGTAAAGCTGTGCGGTTTGTTTGTACAATTGTGCTATCCTACTGAGGAGGTCTTTCAAGTTGGAAAAATTCGAAGAACTGCGTGAGCCTATGGACATGCCAGACCCTCATTTTCCGATAAAACTGCATCACAACACCTTCGACCAGCAGGGAATGGTCATTTTCCCGCATCATTTTCATGAACATCTTGAATTTTTATATTTTGTGTCGGGCAAAGCCTCGATAGAGTGCGGTTCTACTACGATAACAGCATCCGCTGGCGATCTCATCGTCGTGAACAGCAATGAGCTTCACTACGGAATTAGCCTATCATCAGATTTGTACTACTATGCGCTCATCGCCGACATTTCCTTGCTGCACAGCCAGTCGGTGGATGCTGCCGAAACGAAGTTCATTACGCCCATTACGCAGAACCGCCTTCTGCTGCAAAATTATATTGGCGACGACAGCAAAGTAACATCCTGCATGCATGCCATCATCAATGAGCTCGAACAGCGCGAGTTCGGTTACGAGCTGGCCATAAAGTCCGAGCTCTACCGCCTGTTGACGCTGCTGCTTCGCGGTCATGTCGCTACCGTGCTCACCAAAGACGAATATGCAGAGCGTATGAAGAACATTGAGCGCTTCGCACCTGTCTTCAAGCATATTGAGGACAGCTACAAGGATGAGCTTTCGGTGGACCAGCTGGCAAGCATGGCAAACCTCAGCCGTTACCACTTTAGCAGATTGTTCAAAGAGCTGAGCGGTCATACCGTTACAGAATATATAACGATGACTCGGCTCGGCAAAGCCGATTATTTGCTGCGTCACAGTCCACTTACCGTGTCTGAGGTTGCAACAGCGACAGGCTTCAACGACATTTATTACTTTAGCCGTACGTTCAAAAAACACAAAAAAGTTTCCCCGTCCTCGCTTCGGGGAAACTAATTAGGCTACTTCTATTGTTAACTACTCGTTCAAGTAAGTGGTCACCTTGTTCTGGATCAGCTTCGCAACTTCTTCAGCAGACTTTTGTTCGCTAAAAAATGAGCTGGCCTCATCTCCTACAATAGAAAACACTTTACCGTCCACATCTGAATAGTTATCCGCTGTACTAATCAGTTCCTTAAATTGATTAAATTGTTCATCGGTTACCTGCRGCACTTTCCCGTCCGGAAGCTTGTACGTTCCACCTTTAATTTGTTGCTGAATCTCATTCAGCTGTTTTTCATTCACAGATTTCAGTAATGAAAACCCTACTCTATCTTGCAAAGATTGTCCTTCCACAGATAACAAGAAGGAAATAAACTTCCAAGCTTCTTCTTTAACGGGAGATTGGGCTTGAATGGCGAACCGGGAATAAGTAATAATCCTTGTTCCGCCTTTTTGTTCCGGTTTTTGCAGCAGCTTCGGATTTGAGAAATAGAGTAGAGGAGCATTAATAAAGTCTGCCGGCGATTCAATAACAATGGAATGGAACATTTGCTTACCGATATCAGCATGTTCCGCAGTCATAACTTTATTATCAAACATCCCTTTAATTTGTTGCATCGCCTCCATAAATAATGGAGAGTCGAACTTTGCCTCTTTCGCTGCATGATCCACAAACTCTGAATATTTATCTATAAGCATTTCTTGCAGGAGCATTTCCGGCGGGTCATTTGCCATAGCATAGCGGCGTTCCGGCCCATTCTCCCCCAATACCTTCACAGTCTTCTCGAACTCTTTCCACGTCCAATTTTTATCGTCAATATCCGTGTTCCCTAGAATGTCCCCATCGCCAATGAATGCCCGCAAGGAGAAACCAAAAGGCATAGTATACATACCATCATTCGACTTTAATTGATCCAAAATATTCATTTGCAAGTCGCTCTTATTTATCGTTTTGTCCTTCTCCATAAGCTCATCCATATTTAGAATAAGCTTCTTGCTCACATAATCTTCTATAGGCAAGCTGCTTATATCAAAAATATCCGGTCCTTTCCCTGAAAGGAGCGCTGCGTTCGTCGTTTTTGTATATTTTTCATATTCCTCTGTGACTTGAATTTGAATATCGATGTCCGGATACTTATCTTCAAACTTTTTTTCTGCCGTCTGCAAAAATATGCTCGGTTGTCGCGCTGCCAATGTAACGACCGTTTTCCCCTCACTGCTTCCGGGCTTATTCGCGCTTTCCAACTCCTCGCCGCCCCCAGAACTGCATGCGGTCATGACTAGCATCAAAACCATAATAAACAGCATCTTTTTCATGGTATACATTTCTCCTATCCTTTTCTCTTCTACTTGCTTTACTACTGCAGGCGAACACGATTTCCGTCTTGAAGAGGCTCGCTGCTCTGCAAAATAATCAGTTCATCCTCATATAGGTTATCCGCTTGAATCATCGTTACTATGTCGTTTTTTTCGCTGAAAGGAACTCTGACCTTACGGACAACATAGGCATTGCCTAATGCTCCCCTTTGCACTTCAAGCTTATTGATGAAAATGCCTTCTTGATCCTTATGAATAGCCTCATTGGAGATGAGCAATCCCTCTTGCTGCGAGCGTGCATCCAGTTTAATTTTTGCCTGTTCACCTCCTTTCAGCTCTGAATTTGCGACTTTTATGCGAAGAATATGTTGTGAAACCGTTTTGGTCTGACCAGTATCTTCACTAGATGAGCTATTTGTACGGGGTTCTGCATTTACTACCTCATCAATCATGCCGCCCAGCATATGTGTCTGTTGTTTCTGAGCAGTATCTACCTCGACTTCTATCTTCACTCCGCTTGATAGCCCGAAGCTTGTGAGCAGCCTTGAATCAACTGTTATATCCAAGCGATAACCAAGACTGCTGTTCGAAATAACAACATCAGGTTCTCCTGTTGGTGCTAACCCTTCGACAGCATTCAATTGCGTAATAATGCCATCAAAAGGAGCTGTAATTTCTTTTTGGCTTATTAGCCGCTCTTTCAAATCGTCAATTTTACGTTGCTGCGTGCTAAGATCAAGTTTCATCGTTTCAAGATCCCGTCTTGCTTTCCGAATTTTCAGCTCATCCCCTTCAATCATTGTTTGGATGAACTGATCTTGCATATTTTGCTGCTCAATTTTCTGCTTGTCCAAATTGGTTTTCTCATCTAACAGTTCTCGCTCGGCGGATTTGCTGTCGTAGAGAATGAGCTTTTGCCCCTTCGTTACTCGATCGTTTTCTTTCACGAGGACCTTTCGGACTTTCCAACCAGCAGGGTTCGATAATTTGGCTTGGGCGATCGGTTGCAAAATACCGCTGCCTTCGAGCGACAAGGCAAGGCTGCCCTTGACTGGTTTTTCCGTACTTACTTTCGGCAATGCCAGCGACTGCAGCGTATTGCTAAGAAGCGTAAAAAATAGTAACAGTCCCATCAGAATAAAAAATACAACTAAAATGTTTCGTTTGCGCCTGCGATCTGGTGGCTCTTTTTCCAGCTCCATCTCCCATCTTTCCCCCTAACCTTTAATTCCGGACAATTGAATGCCTTCGATGAAATATGTTTCCGCATAAAGAAACAGCAGCATCATCGGAGCCATGAAAAGCATAGATGCAGCGAAAGCTATCCCCATCTCACCATTCAACCTAGATAAAAACACCGATAGCGGCTGCATAAATGGATCGTCCAAAAAAATAAGCGGCTGCTCTACCATATTCCAATAATCAACAAACAAGAGAATCACAAGCGCAGCCAGACCCGGTTTGATCATCGGAGTAATAATCTTAAAAAAAATTCGCAAATGTCCAGCTCCGTCCATTTTGGCCGCTTCTATGTAAGCATAGGGAATATCAAGCATGAACTGTCTGAGCATAAACACACCAAAAGCCGCGAATATGCCAGGTAATATAATCGCATTCGGATTATTCAGGAGCCCTAGCTTATCCGCCATAATATAATTGGGCACTAGCGTGACTTGGAACGGCATGAGCATTGTCAGGATATAGACGAGAAACAAGTGTTCTCGACCGCGAAATTTCAGCTTTGAGAAAGCGTACGCAGCAAGCGCTGCTACGAGGGTTTGTCCTATGATGATTGGCACGACTAAAAATACCGAATTCCAGAACATCATCAAATATCTCGGACTGCCCACCAACACGTTGTAAAACTGCTCCAGGGTCAATTGATCCGGCAGCAATTTTAAATTTACAAAAGGATTTTCTCTTCCTGCCTCCACTTTTTCTATTTGCCCTATGGGACTATAATTGATGGCAATTTCTTGCTCTGTCATGAATGAGTTTGTGAACGTAATCACAATGGGAAACAACAATAAAACTGCTATTGTACACATGACTCCCGTTAACACTATTTTTTGTACTACTTTTACAACTAGCACAGCCTTCCTTCCCCCTACTCCATGTACTGCCGAAAACGGCGTTCCATCACAAACAAACCCATGACGATCAGAAGAATACATCCTGCCATCAATGTCGCGGCGGCTGTCAGCTTTTGAATATTAAGCGACGTGAACATATTGTTCATGTAATGCTGCATCATGTATATGCTGTCATGCGGATATTCGCCTGCGATCAAATACGTTTCCCGAAATACTTTAAACGAATTAATGATCGACATAATAACTACAAAAAACATCGTGGATGTTAAATAGACCAGCGTAATACTACGAAACTGCCTTAACCGCCCTGCACCTTCAATCTGGGCGGTTTCATAATAATCCTTAGGAATTTGTTGCAGTCCCGCCAAAAATAAAATGACGTTATATCCGATGTTCTTCCATAGATAAACGATAATGATTACGTTTCGGGCCGCATCGGTTTTCATCCAATCCACCCGTTCAAATCCGAACCCGGCAAGCCATGCGTTCAAAGAGCCGTTCCAATCGAACAGCATCTGCCAAATGAGTAGAATCGAGGCGACAGGGACGACAAGTGGCAGCACATAGGCAGTGCGCAGCCAATTTCGCAAATATATATTTTTATTTAAAATGATGGCAAGACCTAACGACAGCACAAGTATAAGCGGAACACTCACCACGCTGAAATAAAACGTATTGGATGACGCTTTTCGGAAGGAGTCGCTCGCAAATAGCTCGCGGTAATTATCTAATCCAACAAACTGGCTATCTACCGTACTATCCATAAAAGAATAGAATACTCCAATGGCAAACGGAATCAGGTAAAATAACGCAAACCCGAAAACGCTCGGCACGAGAAATAGCAAAGCCGCTGAGGAATCCTTTCTGAACCACTTTTTCATATGTTTCCCTGCAATGAAGACATGCCAAAAACCCCACTTCTTCATTCTTCGTTCCACCTCCCATTCGTACATTTAGAATAGGGGTGAATGATAAAAGAAAAAGTAGGGTAAACATAAAATTTTCCTTAAATGAATATTATTATGATTTCTAGCTGCCATCAGATCCTTTATCATGTGGCAACCGAACTTCAAGAATCGTATGAATAAAATTGCTCTCTGCTGAAATAGTGCCTTGATGCTGCATCGTTATGTTTTTCGCAATGAACAGGCCGAGTCCTGTACTTCCTTCTTGATAGGTTCTAGATTTATCGCCGGTATAAAACATATCAAATATATGCGGCAGTTCTTCCTCTGGGATACAATCTCCGTAATTGACAATGTGCACGACCACTTCTTCTCCATCAAGTTTGCCGTTTATATCGATAAACTTGCCGTCTTTTCCATAACGGATTGCATTCGTCAGAAGATTTTCAAATACGCGTGCCAATAAATCCCCGTCACCTCGTATGTTCAAATGCAGAGCGACATTCAGCCTTGTTGTGAGGTGGTTTTTCTCAAAAGCAGGATATAATTCCTCGTTTAATTGAATGAGAAGCTCGCTAAGATCGACTTGTTTTTTTACAATCTTATTTTTTCCGTAATTCATTCTCGTAATTTCGAATAATTCATCTATGAGTTTTTCCAAACGTTGAGATTTTGTATAAGCTATGCTCGTATAGTGGTTTACTTGTTCTTTGGACAGTTGATCATCCTGAAGGATGAAATCTAAATAACCTAAAACAGAAGTTAGCGGTGTACGCAAATCATGAGCTAAATTCAACACCAATCGTTCCTTGCTGTTTTCTTCAAAATCTCCTCTTTCCAAGGCCAGCTTTAATTTTTCGCTTGCTAAATTTATGTCTCTGGCAATATCCCCAAACTCATCTTTGGATGAAATGTTAATGTGGTTGTGAAAGTCGCCCTTCGCCAGCAGGTTAATTCCCCCCGATATTTCATGAAAATACGCTGAATATCGTTTAGTAAGCAGAAAGAAAAACCAAATGGAAAGAGGAATAAATAGGATAAGAAAAAAGTTTACATCTCCAATATCTCTTATGAAGTAACGAACTTTAGTAAAGCTATCCTCTACTTTAGTCGTATAATAATAGAGTTGGAGAACTTTATATATCGAATAGGTGATTACCCCGGAAAATAGCATACTTAGACCAAAAAGTAGAATCATTTTTGAGCGAAAGCTGCGGATCATTTTAGCCATAGAAGCTATAACCTACTCCCCAGACGGTTTTGATCAACTTATTTTTATGTGAGTCTTCTCCGAGTTTTTTCCTTAAGGTGCGGACATGTACCATGACCGTATTGCTTCCTTCATAATAAGCTTCACCCCACACCTGTCGAAATATATGTTCTGAGCTATATACTTTCTTCGGATTACTAGCTAGCAAATACAAAATATCAAATTCTTTCGGCGTTAATCCGATAGGCTTGCCATAAAAAGCGACTGTTCGTTCTTCTAGGCAGATGACTAATCCTCCAGCCTCCAACAAGAGACTGTTAACTGGAGCTACTTGGTTAAACTGCGTAGAACGCCGGAGTTGAGCGTTCACACGCGCTATCAATTCCATAGGATTAAACGGTTTCGTTACATAATCGTCCGCTCCTCTTACTAGCCCTGTAATCTTGTCGAGATCAGACGACTTGGCACTTAAAAAAATGATAGGTATATGATGTTTTAGCCTAATTTGTCTCGTTGCTTCATACCCATCCAACTTTGGCATCATAATATCTAAAATCGCTAAATCGATCGAACGCTTCTGAACAGCATCTACAGCTTCTTGGCCGTTAGAAGCTTTGACACATTGGTAACCTTCTTTCTCTAAGTGCAGCTCGATCAAATCGATAATCTCCGTATCATCGTCAGCTATCAGAATTGTAATTGGCTTCATGCTCTCCGCTCCCTACAAAATGTCAACGTTCCATTACTTTCGCCCAAAATCAGCTTTAATTTCACCCCACTCCTCGGTGTTCCATTTCAACACTTTAGTCGTGTATGTATTCGTGTGCAGCCATTTCACCGCTTCATCCGTTAGCTCCCATATTTTTGCGGTGGATGCGTCCCTTTTTAAGGTGGAGGCTACCTTCTTATTACGTAGCCAACTCAGAGCCGTTCTAGAATCACTATAGATTGTCTTCGTGCTGCCCTTCTCCTTCAAGTACCTAAGTGCATGAACCACAGCGATAAATTCACCTAAATTGTTCGTACCATTCGGAATGGGCCCGACATAAAACAAAATTTCGCTCGTTTGTGTGTCCACACCCTTGTACTCGACAGGCCCTGGGTTCCCTCGCGTTCCTACGTCAACAGAAATACTATCGTAGTCAATAGAAGCCGTTTCTTCCTGAAGCAGTACAGGCTGCTTTACGCTGCTCCCTGTTTTTGCGCTCGAAGCAGCAGCTTTGCCTGAGCCTGTCCCCCAATGACTGCGCCAGCCGTCTTGGAAAGCTTTTTCCGCCAGCGGCTTCGTCTCGAAAGATTTAAACTTCGCATCCTGTACTCCACTAACCTGCGCTTGGCACTCGGGCCATGAAGTGAATATCCCTGTTTTCTTGCCAACCCAGACGACATAATATTTTCCTTTTGCCATTTACCAAAATACCACCTTTGTTAAAGTCCTTATTCATACTTTCTTTCCTGCTGCTTATATTCGAATAAAACGCGATATTACATTTAGTTCTATCTATTATAAAACGTCCATGCCTTAAAGCAACTATGCTCGATAACCTTCGTTTTTATTTGGTCTGCCCTTAGACGTTATGGTGCATGAAAGCAAATATCCCAGTCCCAACAAACAAAGCGGAATCGTCGGATAAAAATATCTTGGCGTAGGCGAGAAGGGAAGATACAGCAGTATGCTAAACACGGCGAGCAATGCAATCATCATATACATCGCATTTCTTCTTTCATGGATAATGATCTTTACGAGTCCACCCAAACCAATGACCATAACGATCATATGCAAAATGGTTATCAGCTTGGAAAATAGCTTATTTACTGTTATATATCCTAAACCCGGAAAAATCTCACTAATATAAATTAGCAGCTTGCCCCAGCTGTACCAGCTCAGGTAAGTGAAAAACTCATTGCGGAAACCATTGATAATTCGCTCATAAGCTATTCTCCCCATTTCCGCGGGATCTTGTTTAACGTCTACATGAGGACTCCGTTCAAAAGGATAAGAACCCCATAACAACGGATTTCCCGTCTGCTCCGCGAGCAACAGCACCTTATCTAAGGTCATCCAATTGCGAATCCACCAGGGCAGCATCATTACAGCAAATCCGATCGTAATAACGGAAATCGCTTTTAGCACCGCTGCCATTCCATATTTTCTGCCGTATACCGCTACACCAGCTAGCAAAACAACTATAAAGGGAACGATCGTTGGCCGGATCAGTACACAAATGCCGAAGACTACACCTAGTGATAGAAACCATCTAAGCTTTGTCTCCTGTGCACACCTCACTAAAAGATAA